>DATNEZ010000381.1:0-7569 GCA_035606645.1 Binatia bacterium | reverse complement strand
CATGAAGCGCGTCGTGCGCGACAGCGGATCGAGCGAGCTTTCCGACAGCGACAACAGCTGCGACTTGCCGTCGCGGTCGGTGAACATGGTGAACATGAAGAAGTCGAGCCAGTTCTCGATCGGCTCGTTGAAGGCGTCGAGAATGCGCGGCTTGTCGCGGTTACCGCTCTGCCGCGCGAGCAGCTCCTCCGCCTCGTCGCGGCCGTCGCGGCCGAAGTACGAATGCAGCAGGTAGACCATTGCCCAGAGATGACGCCCCTCCTCGACGTTCACCTGGAACAGGTTTCTCATGTCATAGATGCTGGGCGCGGTGCGCCCCAGAAGCTTCTGCTGCTCCACGGAGGCCGGCTCGGTGTCCGCCTGGGTGACGATGAGACGCCGCAGGAGATTGCGATACTCGCCGGGGACCTCCATCCAGGCCGGCTTTCCGGCCTGATCGCCGAAGCCTATGACGCGGCCGGGCTCCGCCTGGGCCAGGAAGATGCCCCAGCGGTAGTCCGGCATCTTCACGTAATCGAAGTGGGCCCAGCCGGTGCTGTCCACCGAGATGGCGGTGCGCAGGTAGACGTCCTTCGCCTGGAAACCCTCGGGCCCCATCTGCGTCCACCACTCGAGGAAGGACGGCTGCCAATGCTCCAGCGCGCGCTGCAGCTTGCGGTCCGCCGACAGGTCGACGTTGTTCGGGATCTTCTCGTGCAGCTCCACGCTTACGTCCTCCGCCAGTCGAAGGCCGGGCGCTCCGGCCGCCCGTAGCATTTCAAGGCGCCGTGCTCGCCGACCGCGTTCGGCCTCTGAAAGATCCAGTTCTGCCATGCCGACAGCCTGCCGAAGATCTTCGTCTCCATCGACTCCGCCCCGGGGAAGCGCAGCGAGGCCTCCATGCCGGTGAGGGCGTCCGGCGAGAGCGAGGAGCGCTCCTCGATCGCCACGCGCACCTCGTCCTCGTAGTCGATCTCGTCCGCGGCGATCGTCACGATCCCCGCCTCGACCGCTTCCCGCGCGTCGAAGGTCTGCGGCTCGCCGGCCTCGGTCCGCTTGCGGAGCGCCTCCAGCGCCTCGGGACGGTGCGCGAGCCGCGCCAGGAGGCGCGTCGGGCCGTGCCCCATCGGCAGGGCGCCGAAGTTGAGGGGCGTCAGCCGCAGGGCCACCGGACGGTCGGGATCGTCCAGCGCGTACGTGCGGTCGCACGCCAGCGCGGCCTCGAGGAGGCTCCCCGCGAAGCAGGAGCCCGGCTCGACCAGGGCGAACAGGGTGCGGGCGGTCACATCCAGGCGGCGGAGCGTCCGGCCCGCCAGGAGCAGCACCTCGCGGGCGAACCAGTCGGTCGGCGCGAGGCGGGCCAGGGCGCCGTCGTGGGCCGCCACCAGCTCGGGGTCCCCCTCCGTCCGGATGAGCCAGAGGCCGATCTGCTCCTCGTTGAAGCGCAGGCGGCAGATGGCGTCCTCGAGCTCAAGGAAGAGCCGCAGCATCCACGTGCCGCTCCCCTCGCGGCGGAGCGCCGCCGCGTCGGCCGGTGGCCGACCGGAAGGCCCCTTCAGGCGCAGGCTCGCGGTGCGCGCGGCGCGATCGATCGCCACGTGGAGGTGCGAGTAGGACAGCTCGTCCGCCCCGGCCTCGACCCGGAGCGGCGGCAGAGGCACCCCCGGCCCGTCCTTCCGGGGAGCGGCCGCCGCCAGCTTCGCGACCCGTTCCCGGACGGTCTCGTCGAAGCGGCTCCGCGGAGCCACGACGTCCACCAGCCTCCAGTCCACCGCGCGCTGCCCCTTCACGCCTTCGGCGGTGGTGCAGAAGATGTCGGCCAGATCGCGGCGGACGCGGCGCTTGTCGGACAGGCGCGTCAGGCCCCCGGTCCCCGGCAGGACCCCCAGGAGCGGCACCTCGGGCAGGCTGACCGCGGAGTTGCCGTCGTCCACCAGGACGATCTCGTCGCAGGCGAGCGCCAGCTCGTAGCCGCCGCCGGCGGCGATGCCGTTGCACGCGGCGAGGTAGCGCTGTCCCGAGGCGGCGGAGGCCTCCTCGATCGCGAGCCGGGTCTCGTTGGTGAACTTGCAGAAGTTCACCTTGAACGCGTGGGACGAGGCCGCCAGCATGTGGATGTTGGCGCCGGCCGAGAAGACGCGCTCCTTGCCCGACACGATCGCGACCGCGCGCACCTCGGGATGCTCGAAGCGGAGGCGCCTGACGGCGTCGGCCAGCTCGATGTCGACGCCGAGGTCGTACGAGTTGAGCTTGAGGGCGTAGCCCGGCCTGAGCGGCTGCCCCTCCTGCACGTCCCACACCAGCCGCGCCGTGTCCCCCTGCACCTCCAGCCGCCAGTGGCGATAGCGGTCCGGAGATGTCTCGAAGAGAACGGGCGCCTGGGCCTGCTCGGTCTGTGGCGGTGTCATGGGGGCATTATAACCGCTCGGGGCGGGTCTCTTCTGGTAGCATCACCCCGTGAACGCCCTGCCGATCCTGATCGCGGCGATCTGCATCCTGACGATCGGCTACCGCTACTATTCGGCCTTCCTCGCCGCCCGCGTGTTCGCCCTCGACGACTCGAGGCCGACGCCGGCCCATCGCCTGAACGACGGCCAGAACTACCACCCCACCAACAAGTGGGTCCTCTTCGGGCATCACTTCGCCGCCATCGCGGGCGCCGGGCCGCTCATCGGCCCCGTCCTCGCGGCGCAGTTCGGCTGGGCCCCGGGGCTCCTGTGGCTGCTCGTCGGCGTGGTCCTCGGGGGGGCGGTGCACGATTTCACCATCCTGACCGCGAGCATGCGCAGGAACGGCCGCTCGCTGGCGGAGATCGCCCGGACCGAGGTCAACTCCCTCGCCGGCCTGACCGCCATGCTGGCGATCCTGTTCATCATCGTCATCGCCCTGGCCGGACTCGGGCTGTCGGTGGTCAACGCGCTGCAGCATTCGGCCTGGGGGACGTTCACCATCGCGGTCACCATCCCGCTCGCCCTGTTCATGGGCTTCTACATGTACCGCTGGCGGCCCGGGGCGTACAGAAGCGGCACCATCGTCGGCGTCATCGGGCTCTTCCTCGCCGTGATCGCCGGCCGCTTCGTGCCGGACTCGTTCCTCGGTCCGTGGTTCACGCTGACGCGCGGGCAGATCACCCTCGCCCTGATGGCGTACGGGTTCATCGCCTCGGTCCTGCCGGTCTGGATGCTCCTGTGCCCCCGCGACTACCTGTCCTCCTACATGAAGATCGGCACGGTGGCGGCGCTGGCCCTGGGGGTGTTCATCGTCGCGCCCCGGATCCAGATGCCCGCGTTCACCGCGTTCGTCGCCGGCGGCGGGCCGATCATCCCGGGGAAGGTCTTCCCCTTCTGCTTCATCACCATCGCCTGCGGCGCGATCTCGGGATTCCACGCGCTGGTCGCCTCCGGGACCACCCCCAAGATGATCGACCGCGAGAGCCATGCCCGGCCGATCGGGTACGGCGCCATGCTGTGCGAGGGGTTCGTCGGGATCATGGCGTTCATCGCCGTCCTGTCCCTGGCCCCCGCCGACTACTTCGCCATCAACGTGCCGGTCGAGGAGTTCGGCAGGCTCGGCATGCAGGTCGAGAACCTGCCGGAACTCTCCCGGGACGTCGGCGAGGACGTCGCCGGTCGGACCGGCGGGGCGGTGTCGCTCGCCGTGGGCATGGCGCATGTCTTCTCGAACGTCCCCGGAATGCGCGGGCTGATGGCCTACTGGTACCACTTCGCCATCATGTTCGAGGCCCTCTTCATCCTGACCACCATCGACACCGGGACGCGCGTGGCACGCTTCCTGCTGCAGGAGTTCTTCGGAAAGATCTATCGGCCCATGGAGCGCACCGACTGGCTGCCTGGGGCGGTTCTGGCTTCGCTCCTGGTGGTGTCGGCGTGGGGCCTGTTCATCCAGACCGGGACGATCAGCACCATCTGGCCGATGTTCGGCATCGCCAACCAGCTGCTCGCCGCCATGGCGCTGTCGATCGGCACGACGGTGATCATCCGGTCGGGGAAGGCGCGTTATGCGTGGACGACGCTCCTGCCTCTGGCCTTCGTCGCCACCACGACCCTGACCGCGGGATGGCTGACGGTCACCGACAACTTCCTGCCCCGTGCGCGCCTCGCGGACACGGCGGGGGCGCGCTTCCAGAACTATCTCAACGCCGGCCTCACCGTGGCCATGATGAGCCTGATCGTCCTGACCATCTCCAACTGCGTCTTCAAATGGTTCGCGATCCTGGGCGGCCGTGCCGCCCAGGGCATCAATCCCCCGCCGTCAACCGCTTCATGAACGGAATGGCCTCAGCCATGAGGCCGCGATTGGTGGCGAGCAGGGCGTAGTGCCCGCGGTTCATCCAGCGTATCCGGGGGCGCCCCCAGGCCCGCCACAGGCGCCGGACCGAGGCGGGGAGCATGATCCGATCGTAGCGCCCCGCGATTAGCAAGATACGCTCCCTTGGGACCCGGGGCGAGAAGGCCGCGGGCGAGATCACCTTCCAGGCGCGCGAAAGCCTCGCCCGATCGAGCATGCCGCAGGCGGCGAGATCCTCGCGGATGTTCCGCCCAAGCGGCGTGTCGAGGATGGGCGAGACCGGCGAGTCGCCGCCGCCTCCGAGCACGACGAAGGCCCAGTCGTCCCGGACCGCGGCCATGATGCCCGCCAGGTAGGCGCCGAGCGAGTACCCGAACACTCCGATGGTCCCGTGCCCCTCGGCGCGCAGCCAGTTCACCGCGCCGATCATGTCGATGACCCCCTGACGGAACGCCTCGACGGTGAGCACCACGTCGGCCGAGACGACCAGCTCGCCACTGTAGGCGCCGGGCGGCGTGCGCTCGAAGTGCAGCGGGTGGGCGACGAAGACGACCGAGAAGCCGGCCCGGACGAACGGCCGGACGTAAAGGTGCTCGATCGTCTTGAGAGTCTTGTGCGCCCAGCCGTGGCTGATCACCACGACCGGGGCCCCGGGAGTCCGCCGGTTCCTGTAGAAGCGCCCGACGGCCACGTTCGTCTCGGGGAACCGCATCGGGTGGAGGGTCGGAAACGTGAACCTGATGACCTCGGCCCCGGGGATCGTCCCGACGATATGGCTGGTGACCCTCGGGACGGTGCCGTTTCCGTGGTAGAAGAGGGCCGGGTTCTCGAAGTGGGCCGCCGCGTCGAGCGATTGCCAGGCGTCCCCCTCGGTCGCCAGGACCCGCCCGCGCTTGTAGGTGATCTTGTACCAGACGCGGAAATCGTCGAAGCGGACGTTCAGCGCCTTCCAGAGCCGCGCGCCAGTCTGCCGCGGCGATCGTCTCGCGTTGGGTCTCATGCGCGGAGCATTCTAGCAGGCCGCTGGGAGCCTGCTCCTGGATGGAAAACGTCACCCACACGCTCGCCGGACTGGTTCTCTCGCGCGCCGGGCTCGGCCGGACCACCCGCCTCGCCACCGCCGCGCTGGTGGCGGGCGCCAACCTGCCCGACGTCGATCTGGCGTGGAGCAGCTTCAGGAACCCCCTGACGTATTTCCACTACCATCGCGGCTTCACCCACTCTCTCGCGGGACATCTCGTCCTGACGCTGCTCCTCTGGGCCGGGCTCCTGGCGATCGACCGCCTGCTCCAGGTGCGCGTGGCGGGCGAGCGGGCGCGGCCCGGTCCCCTGCTCGTCGCCTCGGCGCTGGGCGTCTGGAGCCATGGAGCGCTGGACGCCCTGAACTCCTACGGGATCCGGCCCTTCCTCCCCTGGAGCGACGCGTGGGCCTACGGCGACCTCCTGGTGATCGTCGATCCGTGGCTCTGGCTCGTCCTCGGTGCGGCCGTGTTCGTCACGGCGCCGGGGGGACGGCGCCGACATCTCGCGTGGAGCCTGGGGGCCGCCGCCGCGGCCGTCGTGGTGCTGTTCACGCCGGTCGTGCCTCTCGGCGCCCGGGCGGCATGGGCCGCCGCCCTGGCCGTGACCGTGGAGCTCTGCCGGCGCGTGGCGCTGCGTTCCCGGCCGGCCGGTCCAGGCGCCGCGATCGCCGCGATCGGCATCGCCCTCGGCTACCTGGCGCTGTGCGCCGTGGCGCACGACCGGGCGCTCTCGCGCCTGCGGGGATTCGCCGGCCCGGCGGCAGGCGGGGACGTCGGTCTCTCCGCGGGCACGGAGCTCGCCGCGCTCCCGCGTCCCGCCGATCCGCTGCACTGGGAGGGGCTGGTCATCGACGACAGGACCATCCGCCACCGGGTCGTCGGGATCACCCGTGGGCTCGACCCCGAGGACGCGGCCTGGGCCCTCTTCGAGCGCCGGCTCGACGACAAGGCGGCCGTTGCGCTGTGGGCCGGCTGCGCCGGTCGCGCGGTCCTGGAGTTCTTCCGGTTCCCCTTCGTCGCCATCGAGCCGCGCGAGGACGGCGGACGCGACCTCGTGGTGCGGGACGCGCGGTACTCGCGGCAAGGTCGCGGGTTCGCGGTCTTCACCGCAGCGCTTCAGGCGGACGGCCTGCCGGCGGTCGACCCGGGCCTGTGTCCCCCTTGAGAAGCGATCACGTCGGCCCGGCGCTGTAGAACGTCTCGACGGGAATCGCGGGGACGCGCCGCCTCACGGCCTCGGCGATCCGGTCCACCTCGGCGTCGGCGAGCGGTGCTACGTACGTCTCGGCGGGGGGGCGGGCCACGGTGTAGACCTGGATGAGGCTGACGCGCCCGCCCCTCGACAGGATCTCGGATACCCGGTCGCAGAAGGCCTCGATCTCCTCAAGCGCCGGCCCCTGGCCGCGGACCTTCATGAACAGCGACTGCAGGACGACCGGCCGCTCGCGTGCCGCCTCCAGGATGTTCGCGAGCACCTTCGCGAACGGGATCGTCGTCCGATCGATTAGCCGGTAGTACTCCTCGGTGCCGGCGTCGAGCTTCAGCCACAGCTCGCCATGGTCCTGGTCCAGGAGGCGCAGCGCCTCCTTCACCCGGGGGCGATCGATGAGGGTGGCGTTGGTCAGCAGGATGACCTTCAGGTCCTCGAACCCGGCCGCCTTCTTGATCGCCAGGACGTCCTCGACGACCCCCTTGAAGTTGGAGTACGAGGGGGGTTCTCCGTCCCCGGCGAAGGTGATGTCCCGCACCACCCGCAGTGTCCCGGGTACGGTCCGGAACTCCGGCCGCTCGAACAGCCCCCCCTCCTTCGCCTCGCGGAGGAGCGCCGCGAGCTCCCGCCGCAGGACCTCCTCGTCCACGCGACGCAGCGTCGGCTCCGTGGTCCTGTCGACCTGGCAGTAGATGCAGTCGAAATTGCAGACCTTGTCGGGATTGAGGTTGATGCCGATCGAGATGCCGCGCGCCCGCCGCGACAGCACCGGATAGACGTACGTGCTCCCCCGGTAGGTCCGTGGGTGCAGGCTCACGGAAAGATCCGGCCCGCCCGGTCGTTCGGAATCGTCGGCCATTTGGTCATTATAGGGAAAATGCCCTACTTCCGTGGAGGTAGAGTCGGAGAGGGCGTCGCTAAACCCTTGAACTTCAATGATATGTTCGGCGTCGAGAGGAGTTGTCGCCACTTTAGGCCCCCAGTCCTGACTGGATGGCCCGGTTCCCCAATGAGCGCATTCCTTCCACCTCCACGGTTGTAGGGCATTTT
>DATNEZ010000377.1:0-8160 GCA_035606645.1 Binatia bacterium | reverse complement strand
CGCCGAATTCGGCACGACCGCCTGCGATCCGGCGCTGCCCTGCCCCACCGGCGTGACCCGCGCAGTGTACGTGCCGACCACCGACACGATGTACGTGGGCGGGTTCACCACGAGCCGGCCGCGCGACCCCGCCGAGGAGGGAGACAGCCGGATCGGGACGGAGATCATCCGCTACAACAACTGGCACACCTGCGCGAGCTCGACGCAGAACACCTGCACGCCCGCGTGGCGGGTCAACGACCTGCCGTATGCCGATTTCTACCACGCTCTCGACTATCTCAAGACCACCAAGACGATGGACGTCGTGGGGGATCGGCTGTTCGTCGGCATCCAGCACCTCCCCGCCGTGCGGGTCTACGACGTCTGCAACTCGGGGAATTTCCTCACTCAGTTGACGCCGGGACCGGAGGTGGCCGGAAAAGGCAGCTGGATCATCTCCCCCGCCGGGATGAACGCCATCCAGAGGTCCAACGGTGAGTTCCGGATCTTCACGGAGGAGTTCCTCGGCGCCAAGGATCTCATGTACAAGCTGAATCCGCCCACCTGCGGCCCGTGCCAGACGTCCTATTGCACCGGAGCCGGAATCGGCTGCCAGGCGACCGGCACCTGCGGCGTCTGCGCTTGTTGCAACTATACATGCGGCGTGTCCATGCCCTTGTGCACCGGCCCGGACACACCGCCCGCGAACCGCTGTCAGTAATTGGAGTGGGCTCCGCAGGCGGCGAACCGCCCCTGCGGAGCCCCATCGTCGGGCCTCCAGGATATCGGAGGCCCGATTGCTATTTTCATCTCTCCGGCAGCGGAGCGAACTCGATCTCGTCGCCGGGCACCTGCCGCGGCAAGGCGCCGCTCGGCATCCTGTGGCGGCTCGGCAGGAAGGACCTCGGGGTCTGGTACCGCAACGAGCGGAGGGTCGTGAGGCCAACCTCTGCAGGGTAACGGGCTGCCGGCGGCCCACGGGTGCCAGCCGGCCCTTGAATCGACCCGGGCATCCTGCTATCATCACCCGCCGTCGAGCATGGACCTATTTCACCGGCTGGGTTCCATCCCCGAGTCGATCCCCCAACAAACCAAGAGGATGACACCGAGCCGAGGGTATTGAAAGGGCATCGAAGTTGATGAAAGTAGTAGTCAACGAGCTGGAAGGCTGCAGGCGCGGTCTCGAGGTCGAGATCCCGGGCGAGCAGGTTTCCGAGGAGCTCGAGAAATCGATCCGGGAATACTCCCGGCACGCGCGGGTCCCCGGCTTCCGCCAGGGGAAGATTCCGCTCGACGTCGTGCGCCAGCGGTTCGGCAAGGACGTCCGGGACGAAGTCGTCGGCCGGATGGTCCGCGAGTACTCGTTCAAGGCGCTGGAAGAGAAGAAGCTCCAGCCGGTGGACGCCCCGGTCCTCAAAGAGGTCCACTACGAGGCGGGCCAGGCGCTGACGTTCAAGGCGACCTTCGAGGTCCGACCGGTCCTGACCGTGACGGACTATCGCGGGATCCCGATCGCGGTCGCGCGGCGGCAGGTCTCCCCCGACATGGTGCAGTCCGCGCTGGGCGAGCTGGCCGAGCGCGCCGCCAAGCTGGAAGCGGTCACGGGCCGCCCGGTGCAGAAGGGGGACTACGTGGTCGGGACCCTGTCGTGCCGGTTCCTCAAGGGGAAGGGGAAGAACCTGGCCGACGAGCCGCTCTTCCTCGAGGCGGGGGCCGAGAACAACCACCCCGATTTCAACGCTGCAATCCTTGGGGCCCAGGCCGGGGACGTCCGCACGTTCGAGACGACCTATCCCGACGAGGACCGGGCCGGCGCGCTGCGTGGATGCAGCGTCTCCTACACCATAAAAATCAAGGAATTGAAGACCAAAGTGCTGCCGAATATCGACGACAATCTGGCCAAGGAATTGGGCGATTTTCAGGGCCTCGCCGACCTCGAAGAGAAGGTGCGGGCCCAGCTGGAGATGCGGGCCAAGGCGACCGAAGAGGCGGAGGCCAAGGACAAGATCCTGTCCTACCTGGTGGAACGGCACGCGACCGAGGTGCCGGTGGCGATGATCGAGGCGGAGGTCGATCGCCGCCTGGAATCGATCGTCCGCGAGATGATCTCCGAGGGGAAGGACCCGTCCAAGATGCAGGTGGACTGGAACGAGGAGCGGGCGAAGCTGGTCCCCGGGGCCACGAAGACGGTGCGGGCGATGCTGATCCTCGAGGCGATTGCCGAGCAGGAGGGGATCCAGGCGACGGAAGACGACGTGAATGCGTGGCTTAAGGAAGAGGCGCGGCGGCGTCAGACGACCGTCGGTGCCCTGAAGGATCAACTGTCGCAAAGTGAGCGCCTGTCGGGGCTTAGGCGGCAGATCGTCAGGGAAAAGTCGCTTGACTTTGCCTTCAATGGTGCTAATATTACGCACGAGGTGAAGTAACCCAACATGCCACTCGTACCCATGGTTGTCGAGCAGACTAACCGGGGTGAGCGTGCGTACGATATCTACTCCCGGCTGCTCAAAGACAACATTGTATTCATCGGGAGCGGGATCGACGACACCCTGAGCAATCTGGTGATCGCGCAGTTGCTCTACCTGGAAGCCGAAGACCCCGAAAAAGACATCTCCGTTTATATCAACAGCCCGGGAGGCTCCGTCACGGCGGGGCTTGCCATCTACGACACGATGCAGTTCATCCGGCCGGACGTCTCGACCATCTGCATCGGTCAGGCCGCCAGCATGGCCGCGGTCCTGCTCGCCGCGGGCTCGCCGAAAAAGCGTTTTGCGCTGCCAAATTCTCGAGTCATTCTGCACCAGCCGATGGGCGATTTTTCCGGGCAGGCGACGGACGTCGACATCCACGCGAAGGAGATCCTGAGGATTCGCGAGCGCCTGAACAGCATCCTGTCCCACCACACGGGGCAGGCGATGGAGCGGATGCAGCGCGACACGGACCGGGACTTCATCATGACGGCGAATGCATCCAAGGAATACGGCATCATCGATCAGGTCATCTCCAAGCGCGAGTAGCATCGGTTCCCAGGCAACAGAAGCACTTTCCAGGAGACAGGTCATGGCCGGCAAGCGTGGTGACGGCGAATCGTTGAGATGCAGTTTCTGCAACAAGGACCAGCGCGACGTCAAGAAGCTGATCGCCGGCCCCACGGTCTACATCTGCGACGAGTGCGTCGACATCTGCCTGGACATCATCGCCGAGGAGCGCGAGCCGGACGAGCCGAAGGCCAAGGTGAAGCTGCCCAAGCCGGTCGAGATTCGCGAGTTCCTCGACGAATACGTGATCGGCCAGGAGAAGGCCAAGAAGAAGCTCGCGGTCGCGGTCTACAACCACTACAAGCGCAACGAGCTGTCGAAGCGCCGCTCCGAGGTCGAGGTCCAGAAGAGCAACATCCTGCTCATCGGGCCGACCGGCACCGGCAAGACGCTCCTGGCGCAGACGCTGGCGAAGCTCCTGAGCGTGCCGTTCGCGATCGTCGACGCCACGACCCTCACCGAGGCCGGCTACGTCGGCGAGGACGTCGAGAACATCCTCCTGCGTCTCCTGCAGGCCGCCGGAAACGACCTGGAGAAGGCCAAGCGCGGCATCATCTATATTGACGAGGTCGACAAGATCAGCCGCAAGAGCGACTCGCCTTCCATCACCCGCGACGTGTCGGGCGAGGGGGTGCAGCAGGCGCTCCTCAAGATCCTCGAAGGGACGGTCGCCAACGTGCCGCCGCAGGGCGGGCGCAAGCATCCGCACCAGGACTTCATCCCGATGGACACGACGAACATCCTGTTCCTGTGCGGCGGGGCGTTCGTCGGGCTCGACAGCATCATCGAGCAGCGCATCGGCAAGAAGGCGATGGGGTTCAAGGCCGAGGTCAAGACCAAGTCGCAGCGCAACACCCAGGACATTCTCGACCAGGTGCAGCCCGGCGACCTGATCAAGTACGGCCTGATCCCCGAGTTCGTCGGCCGGCTTCCGGTGATCGGCGTCCTGGGCGACCTGGACAAGGACGCGCTGGTCAAGATCCTGACCGAGCCGCGCAACGCCCTGATCAAGCAGTACCAGAAGATCTTCGAGTACGAGAACGTCACGTTGACGTTCACCAAGGACGCGCTCGAGGCGATCGCCGAGCAGAGCCTGCAGCGCAAGATCGGTGCGCGCGGCCTCAGGCTGATCCTCGAGGACCTGATGCTGGACCTGATGTACCAGCTGCCGTCGCGCTCGGACATCACCGAGTGCGTGATCACCCGCGAGGTCGTGGAGAACAAGACGGCGCCCATCATCCTGATGGAGAAGGCAGGGTAAATGCTCAGCAGCCTGGACGAACGGAACCGGAAGATCGAAACGCTGCCGCTGGTCCCCCTTCGGGACGTGGTGGTCTTCCCCTACACGATGATCCCGTTCGTGGTGGGGCGCAAGCCGTCGCTGGTGGCCGTCGAGAAGGCCCTGGCGTCGGACAAGCGGATCTTCCTGGCCACGCAGCGCGACGCCAAGACCGACGACCCCAAGGCCGACGAGATCAACTACATCGGCACCATCGCCAACATCGTCCAGAGCCTGAAGCTGCCGAACGGCAACATCAAGCTCCTGGTCGAGGGCGTGTCGCGCGGCAAGGTGTTCGAGATCAAGGAAGAAGAGGGCTACCTGGTCGCCCTGCTCGAGCCGATCGAGGCGAAGGTCGAGCTCACGCCCGAGATCGAGACCGAGATGGGCAAGGTGGTGTCGCTCTTCGAGAAGTACGTGAAGCTGTCGCCGAACCTGCCGTACGAGACGATGATCTCGACCATCCGGGTCTCCGAGCCCGGCCGGCTGACCGACACCATCGCGGCCCACGTGCAGGTCGGCATCGAAGAGAAGCAGAACCTCCTGGAGACCTTCGGCCCCGGCGAGCGCCTGACGATCCTGGCCAACCTGCTCGACGCCGAGATCGAGAAGCTGCGCGTCGATCGCCGCATCCACCAGCGCGTCAAGAAGCAGATGGAGAAGGCCCAGAAGGAGTACTACCTCAACGAGAAGATGAAGGCGATCCAGCAGGAGCTGGGCCGCAAGGACGACAAGCTCAACGAGATCGAGGAGCTGAAGGAGAAGATCGCGGCCGCCCGGATGCCGAAGGAGGGGCTCGAGAAAGCGCTGCAGGAGCTGAAGCGCCTCGAGGTCATGCCCCCCGTGAGCGCCGAGGCGACGGTCTCGCGCAACTACCTCGACTGGCTGATCTCCGTCCCCTGGCACAAGAGGACCAAGGAGATCCGCGACCTCGATTTCGCCGAAAAGGTCCTGAACGAGGACCACTACGGCCTCGAGAAGATCAAGGAGCGCATCGTCGAGTTCCTGGCCGTGCGCCGCCTGGTGAACAACAAGAGCATGAAGGGGACGATCCTCTGCTTCGTCGGGCCCCCGGGCGTCGGCAAGACCTCGCTGGCCCAGTCGATCGCCAAGGCCACGGGGCGCAAGTTCGTGCGCGTCTCCCTGGGCGGCGTGCGGGACGAAGCCGAGATCCGGGGCTACCGCCGCACCTACATCGGCGCCTTCCCCGGGCAGGTCATCCAGATGATGAAGAAGGCCGGGACCAAGAACCCGGTCTTCCTGCTCGACGAGGTCGACAAGATGAGCATGGACTTCCGGGGCGACCCGTCCTCGGCGCTCCTCGAGGTCCTCGACCCCGAGCAGAACTCCACGTTCCTGGACCACTATCTCGACACCGAGTTCGACCTGTCGCAGGTCATGTTCATCTGCACGGCGAACATCACGCATCCGATCCCGCCGGCGCTGCGCGATCGCATGGAGATCCTGCGGCTGGCGGGCTACACGATGTTCGAGAAGCTGAACATCGCGCAGCGGTTCCTGCTGCCGAAGCAGCTGAAGAACCACGGCCTCGATCCGAAGAAATTCCCCTTCGAAGAGGCGACGATCCAGGAGGTCATCGAGCGCTACACCCGCGAGGCGGGCGTCAGGAACCTGGAGCGCGAGATCGCCTCCATCTGCCGCAAGCTGGCGCGCCGCGTGGTGCGCGAAGGGAAGGACTACCAGTTCACCGTGAAACAGGAGCACCTGACCGACCTCCTCGGCGTGCCCCGTTACCGTCCCGCCACGAGCGACAAGAAGAGCGAGATCGGCATCGCCACCGGGCTGGCCTGGACCGAGACCGGCGGCGAGATCCTGGTGACCGAGGCCACCCTGATGAAGGGACGCGGCAAGCTGATGCTCACCGGCAAGCTGGGCGACGTCATGCAGGAGTCGGCGCAGGCCGCCCTGTCATGGATCCGGTCGCGCAGCCAGGTGCTCGGCCTGGACGAGGATTTCTACCGCAAGTTCGACATCCACATCCACGTTCCCGAGGGGGCCATTCCCAAGGACGGGCCGTCCGCGGGCATCACCATGGCCAGCGCCCTGGCGTCGCTCTTGACCAAGACGCCGTTGCGGGGGGACGTGGCGATGACCGGCGAGATCACCCTGCGCGGGAAGGTCCTGCCGATCGGCGGCGTCAAGGAGAAGGTCCTGGCCGCCCACCGCCTGGGAATCCGGACCATCATCCTGCCGCGCGACAACGAGAAGGACCTGGCGGACGTCCCGGAAGACATCCAGAAGACCCTCGAGTTCCGTCTTGTGGACACCATGGACGAGGTGCTCCAGATCGCCATGGACCGCGGGGAACCCCACGGAGAGGTCGACAAGGAGTATAATAAGGACCTCGGCAAGGAAACTCCCGGTCCCATTGCTCATTAGTTGGCAGGTCCTGTTTAGTTAGCACGAGACACGCGGGAAGGACCGGTCCCGCGAAATTTCCCCGGCATCCTGGCCTGTTCGCCGCAGGTCGTTTCCGAAGCTGTTTGGCCCAAGACCGCTTGGCCCATCCGGACATGAACATCAGCGCCCGTCGCCTCCACATCAGCGCCACCCGGCCCGAGGACTTCCCCCGGGGCCCTCGGCCGCACATCGCCTTCATGGGACGGTCGAACGTCGGCAAGTCGAGCCTCCTGAACATCCTGCTGGGGGCGAAGGGGCTGGCCCGGACGAGCAAGGACCCGGGACGCACCAGGGCGCTGAACTTTTTCCTAGTGAACGACCGGATCTTCTTCGTGGACCTGCCGGGGTTCGGCTACGCCAAGATTTCCGCCAAGATCCGCCAGCAGTGGAAGGGGCTCGTGGAGGCCTACCTGACCCCGTCCGAGGGACCGGACCTGGCCCTGCACCTGGTGGACTCGAGGCACGAGCCGACCGACATGGATGACGAGCTGCGCGAGTGGCTTCAGGTCTCCGGCATCCGCCACCAGGTGGTCCTCACCAAGATCGACAAGCTGTCCGGGCGGGACCGGGCGAGTTCGATGAAGCGCGCGGCCCGGTGGCTCGGCCTGCCGGAGGGGACGAGCCCCCTCGCCGTGTCCTCGACGACCGGGCAGGGCATTCCCGCGTTGTGGCGGGTGATCGACGACGTCCTTTCGAAGCACCAGACTTTCCGTCCGGAACGGGCCGATGGGCCCGCCGCCGGGGCGGCAACCCAAGGAGGCAGGCCCACCCTGTGAATGGAGACAAAATGGATCGCGAAGTGAAACCCGCGAGAGAGTCCAGGCCCCCGCGTCAGGGAGGCCGCGAAGGTGGCCGCCCGCCGCGCCGCCCCCCGGTGGACGAGCCCGTGCAGACACCGGTCGCCACGAACGGTGAGGCCCCGGGCGGAATCACCACCGCGGTCGAGGAAGAAGTCGACCGCCAGGACGTGCCGCGCGCCGAGCTGTCGGGCGAGAAGCTCGACATCCGGACGCTCAAGGAGAAGTCGATCGCCGAGCTGACCGGCATCGCCAAGGCGCTCGACGTCCCGAACGCGACCGCCCTGCGCAAGCAGGAGCTGATTTTCGAGATCCTGCGGGCCCAGACGGAGAAGAGCGGGCTGATCTTCGCCGAGGGGGTCCTCGAGACCCTGCCGGACGGCTTCGGCTTCCTGCGGGCGCCCGAGTACAACTACCTCCCCGGCCCGGACGACATCTACGTCTCCCCCTCGCAGATCCGCAAGTTCGACCTGCACACCGGCGACACGATCTCCGGGCAGGTGCGGCCGCCGAAGGAGGGGGAGCGCTACTTCGCCCTGATCAAGGTCGAGGCGGTCAACTTCGAGCATCCCGACCAGGCGCGCGAGAAGATCTTCTTCGACAACCTCACCCCCCTGTACCCGAACCAGCGCATCAAGCTCGAGAC
>DATNEZ010000375.1:0-8883 GCA_035606645.1 Binatia bacterium | reverse complement strand
TGGACCGTTCCGTAAAATCCAATTCGCACAGCGAAACCGCGGCAGGTGACGGGTCTCGCGCCGACCGCGGGAGGACATGGAGGGCACGAATGATTCGGTCACGACCGGGAGGTCCATGATGTGTCGCTCCCTGGGGCTGTTCCGGAAACGCTTGGGAAGGACTATACGCCCGGGGAGGGCTCGCCATCAAGGGTTGCGCTCGACCCTGGCCTTGAGGGCGGCGTTCATCTGCTGGAAGCCGCTCCGTGTCGACTCGAGGTGGGTGCGCCTGAGGATGGGGGTGAGGAGGCCCCGGTACAGCTCGCGCTGGGAAAAGCGCACGCGGTCGGCCTCGAGGGGGGCGATGTTGAAGATGTGCTCCCCCTCGAACAGGCCGGGCACGCGGGAGCGGCCCCACCAGCGCAGCTCGCGGCGCTCCTCGGCCCGCAGGATGAGCGGGCGGAATCTCATGAGGCGTCCGGCGGGGAACCGGGTCGTGACGGCCAGCCGTGTCCCGGGGACGGGCTCTCCGCGGATCTCGATCAGGAACGGGTTCCACTCCTGATACGCGGGGAAGTCGGTCAGGACTTCCCACACGCGGCGGGCGTCGGCGGCGATTTCGATGTGCGTGTGGATGGCGCCGGACCAGAGCGGCTCGGGCGGGGCGGGGAGGGCCGGAAACGAGTCGAGGTCGTGATGCGGGGCATCCGTCTCCACGGCCCGTCGGGCGGCCGCCCGCTGGGACTCGACCAGGGGGATCCAGGAGCGCAGGTCCAGGCCCTGCGCGCCGGCGGATCCGACCGCGGCCAGTTTCTCGAGCCCCTTGTCGAAGAGGGCGACGGCCCCGGCGGGCTGGCCGCACTGAAGCTTGTGAAACCCCGCGGCGACCTGGATCAGGCCGTGCAGCAGGACGCGCTCGTCACCGGCGGCGTTGCGCCAGGCATCCTCCCAGACTTCGTGCGCCTCGAAGAACTGGCGCTCGTTGAACAGGGCGATGCCGTCGTGCAGCGCTTTGGTGATGGAGGATCGCAAGCGGGAGCCCTCGACCGGCCGGGATTGTATCAGGCGGGCCGGTGCGGCGCGGGGCGATCCTGATCTACAATCGTCGGACCGTGAGACGCCACTTCGTGTTGACGGCCATCGGCAGGGACCGGCCCGGGATCGTCGCGGACCTGGCGGAAATGGTGTTCGATCTCGGGTGCAATCTCGAGACGAGCAGCATGATCAACCTCGGCAGCGAGTTCGCCACGATGATGCTGTTCTCGGGCCAGGGGGAGGACATCGCCCAGCGCCTGCACATGGCCTGCAAGCATCTCGAGTACGAGAAAGAGATGACCATCTTCGTGAAGCCGGTGGGCGAGGGGGCGTCGCCGGCCTCGCCGCCTGGCGGGCGGCCGTTCCGCATGAAGACCATGGGAGAGGACAAGGCGGGGATCGTGGCGCGCACGGCGCGGCTGATCGCGGACGCGGGCGGAAACATCCTCGAGCTGACGTCCCACCTGAGGCCGGCGGCGGCGTCGGGGACGCCGCTGTACGAGATGGAGATCTTCTTCGAGCTGCCGCGCGCCGCCGACGTCGAGGCGCTGCGCGGGCGCCTGGCGGCCATCGAGCAGTCCCTGCACATCGACATCACGCTCTCGCCCGCCTGATCCCGGAATGCCGCGCGACGGGGTCCCGGTGGCGGAGGGGGGCTGCACGGCGCCGCCGAAGCGCTGGTACACGCACGGCTGGAACCGCGATCTCTCCTGGCGCCTGATCGATGCGATCATCCCCTGGGTGCCGCGCGTCCTGCGTCCGCCCCTCCATCTGATCACCACGATCATCTGCTTCGCGGCCATGCCGCGCGAGCGGCGCGCGGCACGGCGGAACCTCGAACGGGTCACCGGGCGCTCGGGGCCGGGGTCCTGGCTGCCCACGTTCCGGCTGTTCTACAACTTCAGCAAGTTCATGGTCGGATACACCGACCTGATGCACCTGCGCCCCGAGGACCTGCTGCGCCGGATCGAATACCGCGATGACCTGAAGAGCCGCTTCACGGAGGTCCTGGCGGAAGGCCGCGGCGTGATCGTCCTGAACCTGCACCTGGGGAACTGGGAGGTGGGCATGGCGCACGTGGCCAGCCTGGGGTCCCCCGTGAACGTGGTGCTGCGCCAGGAGGAGTCGGAGGCCTCCCCCTTCGAGGCGGGCGCGCGCGCGCGGGCCGGGGTGCGCATCGTGCCGGCGGGGGAGTCGGCCTGGAACGGGCTCGAGCTGCTTCTGGCGCTCAAGCGCGGCGAGATCGTGGCGATGCAGGGGGACCGGCCGTTCGGCACGCTGATCGAGCGGGTCGATCTGTTCGGGGCGCCGGTCGACCTGCCGGCCGGCGCGTTTCTCCTGGCGCAGGTGAGCGGCTCGCCGATCCTCGCGGTCAGCATGGTGATCCGCGGGCACTCACGCTACCGCGTCCTCCTCGATGGGCCCTTGCGCGTCGGACCCGGCCCGGAGGGCGTGCGCGCCGGGGTGGAAGCGTTCGCCCGCATGATCGAGCGGTTCGTCGGCGCCTGGCCGACGCAGTGGTTCAACTTCTATGAAGTGTGGGACGGGGGGCGCGGGGACGCAGCGGAGGGACGGCGCTGACGAGCGCCCGGTACTCGGTCTTGCCGCGGGCGTTGGTCGGGATGCGGTCCAGAAGCTCGATGTGGCGCGGCATCTTGTACGACGCCAGCCGCAGGCCGCAGGCCGCCATCAGCGCTTCGCGCGTCAGGCCGCGGGCGCCGACCACGCAGGCGCAGATGGCCTGGCCCCGGTTGCGGTCGGGGACGCCGATGACGACCGCCTGGCGCACGCCGGGGACGGCGCGCAGCACGGACTCCACCTCGACCGGATTCACCTTGCGGCCGCCGACGTTGATCATCCGATCGACCCGGCCGAGGATGCGGATGAGTCCCCCCGCCTCGATCCGGCCCAGGTCGGACGTCAGGAAGCGTCCCGGCTCGAGGTCGGTCCCTTCCTCGGGAAGGTAGCACTCGGATACGGCGGCGCTCCGGACGCAGACACGCCCCGTCCCCTCCTCGTGGCCGCGCTCGGGGCGCAGCGTCACCTCGACCCCCTCGAGGGGGGTGCCGACGCATCCATCCGGGACGACCCCTTCGCGCGAACGATCGTACGAGATGCCGCCGCACTCGCTGGCGCCGTAGAAGGTCCGGAGCGGCAGGCCGAAGCGCTCCTTGAAGGCGCGCGACAGCTCTTCGGGGAGGGGCGCGCCGGCCGACAGGCACAGGCGCAGCCCCTTGAAGCTCTTCCTGCCCGCCGACTGGAGCAGCAGCTGGAACAGGTAGGGCGTGGCCGGCATGACGAGCGGGCCCGGTGACGACAGCGCCTCGACGAGAATCGCCGGCAGGGGCTGCTCCAGAAGAAGCGGGCGGGTCCCCTGCAGGACCAGCATCATCAGGATGTGGGTGAACCCGAAGGCGTGGCCGAGCGGGATGGCGGTCACGAGCGTGTCGTTCGGCCTGATGCCGACGGTGCGGGCGATCTGGTCCGCGTCGGCGAGCAGCTGATCGGCGGTCACCACGATGCCGCGGGGCCGGCCGGTCGAGCCGGAGGTCAGGCGGACGATGGCGGCGCCGGGGCGGCCGTCGAGCCGGGTGCCGTCGCGCCCGTCCTCCGGCCTGGCGCCGCGCCGCGGCGGGATCCAGGCGTGCAGGCCGGCGAGGGAATCCCCCAGCGACTCGGTCTCGCCCCCCTCGGGGTCGACGCGCCGATCGAAGAGGCAGAATCCCGGGCGGAAGGCGCGGACCAGGCGGGCGATCTCCTCGCGCGGAAGGTCGGCGTCGGCCAGCAGCGGCACGAAACCGCGCTTCCAGAGGGTGGCGATCGCCACGAGGTAGGCGTCGATGTTGCGGCAGGAGAGCAGGACGAGCTGGCCGGAGTCGGGCTCCGCCACCTGGCGCCCGGAAATCGTGCCGGCCCGCACCACGCGCCGCTCGGCCCCGAGGACGCGGCGCTCGAACGAATCGACGTCGAGCGCTCCTCCGGCGGGCAGGAATCGAGCCGCGTCCTTCCGGGGGGAGGCCGCCAGGCCGGCCATCAACTTGTCGTGGAGCGCCCTCGTGGGCACGCCGGACATGGGGCGCATTATAGGGTATTATCCCGCCGGTGAGCGAGAACTCCGACGGTCCCAGCCAGGTCTCCACGCTCCGACGATGCGACCTCCACGTCCACACCCGACACTCCTCCTGGCGGTCCGGACGCCTGCTGCGGGCCAGGGACTCTCACACCGATCCGATCGAGGTCTACGAGCGCGCCAAGCGCGCCGGGATGGACTTCGTGGCGATCACCGACCACGAGTCGATCGACGGCTGCAAGGCGCTCCTCGACGCGCGGCCCGAGCTGGCGCCGGAGATCATCGTAGGCGAAGAGGTCGAGGCCCGCTTCCCCGATACCGGGCAGTGGGTGCACGTCAACGTCTTCGGCCTGGACGAGGCCACGCACCGCGAGCTGCAGCGCCTGCGCCCGAACGTCCTCGATCTGGTCGCGTACCTGCGCCAGCGGCGCCTCCTGCACGTCCTCAACCATCCGTTCCTGTCGTACCGCTTCCAGAAGCGGCCGCGGGCCTACGTGGAGGAGATCCTGGATCTTTTCGATCACTTCGAGGCGGGCAACAGCACGATGTCGCCCGGGCATACCGAAGCGGCCGAGGCGATGCTGGCGTACGGCCGGGCGGTCGGGCTGCGCAAGACGGCGGTCGCCGGCAGCGATGCGCACCGCCCTGACGTCGTCGCGTCGTCGTTCACGCTCGCGCCCGGCCGGACGGCCGCGGAATGGCTGGCCAGCGTGGGACGCGGCGACTGCGTCATCTCGACGGTCCCCATCGGGTTCCCGCGATTGCTGGCCAACGTCTACTGCGCCGTCGGCTCGTACTACCTGGATCTGGCGAGGGGACCGGGGCGCGCCGGCATGACCCCGATCAACTACCTGGCGGCCGCCGCCTTCCTGCCCGCCGCGACCGTCCTCGGATTCCCGGCCGTCCTGACCTGCCTGAACGAGCTGAGGCAGCGGAGCGTCTTGGCGCTGATGCGCCGCAGCCTCGCGAAGCTGGCCGCGTCCGAATCCCAGGCCCCCGCCGAAGCCCTCGATTAGGCTCCTGCCGCCGAAGCTCTCGACCGATCCGGGGACCCCGGCCTGTCAGTACAGGTACGGGTGCTTCCCGGCCCGCTGCATTTTCCGGAAGATGAGGTTGGCCGTCAGGTAGTGCATCTGGATGCCGAGGTTGCGCGGCGCGGGCGGGAAGAAGCGGCGCAGGATCGAGCGCATGCTGAAGAAGTCGTGATAGGTGGCCCAGAACTTCTGCTCGGCCATCTCCGGTGACATGTGCTTCGGGCGGATGACGGCGCTGCCGTAATGGTAGCGGTTCCAGTCCTTCGTGAGGATCCGCCCTTCCTTCTCCATCCGGTCGTGGAACGGCGTCCCGGGATACGGGATCGGCAGATGGAACTTCGCCATCGGCACCTTGTTGCGAATGAGGAATTCGAGCGTGCGGTCGAAATCGGCGGGGTCGTCGTCGTCCAGGCCGACCATGATGAGGGCGACGATCTGGATGCCTCGCTGGCGCAGCAGGCGGATGAGGCGGGCGTACTCGCGCGCCGTGGCCCACGGCTTGTTGATCCCCTTGAGGTTCTCCTGCTTGATGGTCTCGAAGCCGATGGAGAGAAGGAAGCAGCCGCTCTTCGCCGCGAGGTCGAGCATCTCCTCGTCCTCGGCGATCTGGACGGTGCACTGGCTGCACCAGCGCATCCCCTTCGGCGTCATGGCGCGGAACAGCTCCTTGGCGTAGCGCCGGTCGGCCACGGGGTTGTCGTCCATGAACAGGATGTTGCGCGACCCCTTGGCGCGGATGGCGTCGACGTCCTGGAGCACCTCCCCGATGGGCCGCTTGCGGTAGGTCCCCGCGTGGAACTGCGTGATGCAGCAGTAGTCGCAGCGGAACGGGCAGCCGCGCGTCACGTACAGCGGGAACTGGAAGTAGTAGTCGCGGTACACCTTCTCGCGCATCAGCTCGGGACGCCAGAGCGGCAGGTGGTCCAGGTCCGGCTTCGGCAGGCCCGACAGGTCGTGCAGCCTGTCTCCCTGGTAGATGCGCCGCGCGAAGCCGCCGCGCTGGAAGTCGGCCAGCATCTCGGGCCAGGCGAACTCGGCCTCCCCCTTGACGACGGCGTCGCAGTGCTCGAGCGCCTGCTCCGGATTGAGCGACACCCACTCCCCCCCCATCACGACCGGAATGCCGCGGGCGCGGTAGTGGTCGGCCAGCCAGTACGCCCGGCCGATCTGCAGCCCCATCGCCGTGATGCCGACGAGCTCCGCGTCGCTGTCGAGGGGCGGCTCGTACATGAAGTCGTCCACCATCTCGACCGCGAAATCCGGGGGAGTGAGCGCCTCGAGGTGGACGAGCGTGAGGGCGGACGTCCAGTAGCGCTCGACGCGCGCCACGCGTCCGTCCGGCTCGAAGTGGGACGAGGAGATCAGGAGGATTTTCGGCCGGCCCAGGCGTCTGGTCATCGGCGCCCCAGCCAGAGACGCAGGACCGTCCCGATGATCCGGAAGGTGTCGCTCAGCGGGCGGTAGTGGCTGGTGGCGCGGCCGTCCACGACGCGCAGGTGGATCGGGACCGAGGCGATCGGCAGCTTCCTGGCAGTGGCCTGCATGAGGGCCTCCATCTCCGCCTCGTAACGCCGTCCCGACAGGCGCAGCGCCTCGAGGAATCCCGCATCGTACAGCCGGAAGCCGCTCTGCGTGTCGGGCAGATTCGCCCCGGTGAAGAACCGCAGCGCCGCCGAGGAGAAGCGGTTCATGGCCCGGCGCGGCCCCCACATCTCGGCGAAATGGCTCTGGCGCGATCCGACGATGATCGCGGGGCGCTCGCGGCGATGCAGCTCGACGAACGCGGGGATGTCGTCCGGATCGTGCTGGCCGTCGGCGTCGAGGGTGATGACCGCCTGGAGCGCGGCGCGCCGCTCGCTTCGCAACGCGTCGAAGGCGGTGGTCAGCGCGGCCCCCTTGCCGAGGTTGGACGCATGGCGGATGACCTCGGCCCCGGCCCGGCGGGCCGTCTCCCCCGTGGCGTCGACCGATCCGTCGTCCACCACGATGGTCCTGGGGACATGGCGCCTGGCCGCGGCGACCACGGGGCCGACTGTCGCCTGGGCGTTCAATGCCGGGATCACGACCACCAGGTGCCTGTCCGCGTCGGGCTCGCGGCCGCGATCAGGAATCGGCGCGCCTTCCGGCCACGAACTCCGCGAGGCTGTCGACCGATTTGAGGATGCGCCGGCCCTCGGCGACGTCGGCGATCTTCAGGCCGTACTCCTTCTCGATCCCCACGACGAGCTCGAGGAGATCGATCGAGTCGAGGTCGAGCCCGCCGCCGACAAGAGGCGCGTCGTTCCGGATGGATTTCGGATCCACCTGCTCCAGTCGAAGCCGGCGGACGATGAATTGCTTGAGCTCTTCGTGGAGAGCGACCTTGTTTTCTGACATAGCGGAATCGACCTTATACCAGAGACGGCGGGCGGTTGCAATGACGCCGACCGTCGTCTAGACTGGCACGCGCCTCTTCGAACGCTCGAAGATGTTCCAGCCGGGGCGCACGAGGTCCGCGCTTGAGCCAGGCCGCCTGTCCGCCGCACGCCCACCCGTTCCGGATGATCGATCTGGTTCTGGAGCTCGATCACGGGATCTGCACGACGGTGAAAGCGGTCACACCGGGCGAGATCGTGCGGGACGATCCGGCCTCGGCCGCGGGGTACCCCTTCTCCCTTCTTCTGGAGGTGATGGCGCAGGCGGCCATCCCCCTGTCGGGCGAAGAAGGGGCTGAAGGTCACGGCGAGCGATCGCCGGGGTCCCCGTCGGGGGGCGCGCTGGTCGGCATCGACGAGGCGCGGCTCGTGGCGCCCGTCCACTATGGCGATCGCCTTCTCGTCACGGCCTCGGTCGTCGGACAGTTCGGCCGGATGATCCGCGTCAAGGCCCGCGCCGAACGGTCGGACGCTGCGCCGGGCGAGGGGGTCGTGGCCGAGGGGGTGTTCACCATCGCACTCGAGGGGGCGTCGTGAAGCCGCGGCCCTTCACCGTCCTGTTCGTCTGCACCGGCAACGCGGCCCGCAGCCAGATGGCCGAGGGGCTCGCCGGCCATCTGGGGCGGGGGCTCATCGAGGCCCACAGCGCCGGCACGCATCCGGCCGGCGTGGTGATGGGCGCCGCCCGGGAGGTCATGAAAGAGCGCGGCATCGACATGTCCAGGCACTACTCGAAGGGCCTCGACGACGTGCCGGGGCGGTTCGACCTGGTCATCACGCTCTGCGACTCGGCGGTGAAGGAGTGTCCCGCCGCCCTCATCAAAGGGGAGCACGAGCACTGGTCGACACCCGACCCGACCTTCGTCGACGGCGGGCCGGACGAGGTCCTGGCGGCTTTCCGGCAGGTGCGCGATCGCCTGGAGGCGCAGATCACGCAGCTCATCGACAGGGTGCGGCCGAAGAAGAAGTCCCCGTAGGGTCCTACTCTCCCGCCTCGGCCTCGGGCCGCTCGCTGCGGGCGTCCGCGAGGATCGCCTCCGAGTCCTGCGCCTCTCCCTCCGGCACGTAGATCGCGAACGAGGTCGTGACCGGGACCATCAGGCCGGCGCCGCGCTGGAAATTCTCCTCGGCGTCGATCGGATGGGGCACGCCGCTCTCGTCGTAATAGGCGAGGACCGGGTGGAGCCCGGCGCTCTGCAGGAGGCCGTAGACGACGGCGGCCTCCTCGCGCAGCGGCTCCACGGCGATCGGCAGCGAGCCGGCCAGAAAACTGCCGCAATCGGGGCAGGGGGTCACGCCGCGGGGGATGGACGCGTCGCAGGTGGGGCAGCGGCTTCCGTTCTGCATCGCC
>DATNEZ010000355.1:0-9743 GCA_035606645.1 Binatia bacterium | reverse complement strand
TCGGTGCTCCCGGCGGGCGACGGCTCGGTCGCGACGACCCCTTCCGGCGCGGTGGTCCCGGCTTCCGCCTGGGCCCCCTCGGCTACGATCGGCTCCTCGGGGGCGTTCCCCGATTCGCCGAGGGACGGGAAGTCGACGATCAGATCATGCCCTTCGAGACGGATGGAGTGCTGGGAGGCCAGGACGTTCCGGAACTCGAACTTGGCGATCTTGCCGCCGTCGACGCTCTCGACGGAGCTGACGCGCACCCCCTCGACCTGGGGCGTCCCGAGCTGGACCTCCTGCGCCAGCCCCTCGGTGTGCACATCGAGGAGCTCGAGGACCAGCGTCCTCGGATCCGGCTGGTACGAGGTGTAGCTGAACGGGTAATTCCCCCGCAGGACAACCTCGGTGCCCGCCGGCGTCTCCTGGTGGTCGATGGCGTTGATGACCACCGCGGACGGCGCATTGAGCACCGTCTGACCCGGCTCGCTGACGGGCGGATTGCCCGAGCATCGCAGGGCGGCCGCGGCGATCGTGATCAGGATCGCGACCTTCCCGTACCTCATAAGCTACCCTCCTCCGCTGTCGTCAGCCTCTTCGATACGTCCCTGTACGGTTTGATGCTGCGGGGATCGTTGATGTCCTGGCGAAACACGACCGTCCCGGTGTTGCGGTCGATCCGGATGATCTTGCCGTCGTAAAGGGTGTCCCCCACCTTCAGGAAATAGCCCTTGTTGTCGCTGCCATTGAAGAACGCGAGGTGGGACTTCCCCTTCTGCACGATGCCGACGAGATCCACTTCGGAAATCAGCATGCCGGCGATGCCCCGGGGCCTGGGCCCCTTCCCGATGGAGTTCATGGCGTCGACCAGGGATCGGAACGGGTCGCGCCGGCCGGCGGGGTCGTAGGTGAACCCGCGGCCGCTGAGCATCGCCTCGTTGTCCTGCATGATCCGGTTGATCGTCTCCGTGTCCTGCGGCGTCTTGGCCGCCTCCGGAGCCGGGGCCGCCGCGGGTGGATCCTCCGCGAACGCGCCGGTGACGAGCACGAGCGACACGGCGAGGGCCAGGAAGACTGGGCCGAACGGATGCCGGCTCACTGGGTTGCTCCTCCGTGGTCGTCGTAGACGAAGGTGGTAGCGGTGAAGGTGGAGTGGATCGAGTGCGTCGGGCTGCCGACGGCGTTGATCGCCACGCCGCTGACGTTGATGATGCGCGAGTACTTGCTGATGCGGTCGAAGAACACTCCCAGGTCGTGGTAATCCCCCTCCACGTCCATCAGGATGGGGAATTCCTTGTAGAACTCCACGGTGCGCAGCGCCCCGGGGTTGAACTGCCTCAGGTCCAGGTTGGACTGGTCGGCCAGGTTCTTCACCCACTTGAGCAGCTCGCCCGTCTCCGGCTCGGTCGGCAGGATGGCCAGGAGGTCGTTGAGCTTGAGCTGGAGGTTCTCGATCTCCTTCTCGAACTCGGGGAGCTTCGCCTCGATCGCCTGCCCCTTGCGGATCTCGGTCTGCAGCGCCTCGAGCTCGCTGCGGTAGGCGGCGTTCTTCTTCGACATGTCGGAGAAGTTCGGGTAGGCCATGAAGGCCACGGTGACCAGCGCGATCGCCATGCCGGCGACGACCGCGAATTGACCCCAGAACGGCAGCTTCTTGAAGTCCATCGTCGCCCCCTAGCCGCCCGCCGGCGGGGTGTCCGCGCTCGGCTCGGCCGGCACATCCGGATGCGGCAGGAACTGGCAGGTCACCGAAAACGTCACACCCACGGGAATCGCGGAGATCGCCCCCAGGACCACGTTCTGGAAATACCTGGACCCCGTCAGGTTGTTGTAGAAGTTCGAGACGGCGTTGTAGGTGGTCGCCTTCCCCTGGATTGTGATGCTCTGCCCCGCCTCGTTCATGCTGTCGAGCCACAGGAAGTCCGGCAGCTGCTTGCTGACCTCGTCGAGGAGGTGCACGGGGCCGCTCTGGTTGCGCTTCAGCTGGGTGATCAGGTTGATCTTGCGCTCCAGGAGCTCCTTCTTGGCCTTGTACTCCTCCCCCTTCTTGATGATCGCCTGCAGGCGCTCCCTCTCGGCCTGGGCCTTGACGATCTCGGCCTGCAGCGCCCTCTTCTCGCTCTCCAGGCTGTACCAGCGCCAGCCGATGAACATGATGGCGAGGATCACCACCCCGGCCATCAGGACGTTCTGTCCCAGCGAGCCGACGCCCTCGAACTTCGGGGTCTTGGGGGCGCGGGCCTTGACCTTCTCGGTCCCGGCGAGGAGGTTGATCTTGATCATCGGTTGTCCCCCAGGCGGCGCGCGGCCAGGCCGACGGCGATCGACACGCTCGAACCGAGCTCCTCGACCATGTCCTGGGAAACGCCCTTGCCCACCTGCACGCGGTTGAACGGGTTCAGGGCTTCCACCGCAATGCCGAAGCGCTCGGCCAGCGCCTCACGCAGGTGCGGGATGCGGGACGAGCCGCCGGCGATGATCAGCGTCTCGATGTTTTCGCCCGGCGTGGTGTTCTTGAAGAAGTCGATGGTCTTCTGGATCTCGGCGCCGATGAAGTCGTTCACCGACGTGATGATCGGGCTGACGTTCTCCACCGGGATGCCGTCGACCTCCTCGCCCCTCTTCAGCGCCTCGGCCTGCTCGAAGCTCAGGTTCAGCTCCTTGCGGATGGCGTCGTTGTAGTGGTTGCCTCCCACCGAGATGTCGCGCCAGAAGATCGACGTCGTCCCCTTGAGGATGGCGACGTTGGTGGTCGACGCCCCGATGTTCACCAGGGCCCGTGCCACGCCCGGGTCCGTGTCGTAGTTCATCTCGTAGCAGTTCTGCAGGGCGAACACGTCGACGTCGACCACGATCGGGTTGCGCCCGGCCTGGCTGACCACCGAGGTGTAGTCGTTGATCTTGTCCTTCTTGGCCGCCACCAGCAGGACATCCATGTTCCCCTCGCCGCCGGAGGCCCCCTTCAGGACCTGGTAGGCGAGGT
This sequence comes from Binatia bacterium, assembly GCA_035606645.1. Taxonomy (GTDB): domain Bacteria; phylum Acidobacteriota; class Polarisedimenticolia; order Gp22-AA2; family Gp22-AA2; genus Gp22-AA3. The sequence goes on along the minus strand of DATNEZ010000355.1, from coordinate 6,778 downwards.
TGACGTCCTGGACGTCGAACGGGATGTACTGCTCGGCCTCCCAGGGGATGACCTCGGCGAGCTCCTCCTCCGAGGTTGCCGGGATGGAGATCTTCTTGATGATGACGCTGTGCCCGGACAGGGCGATGGCCACGTCGCCGCCCTTGATCTTGCGCGACGAGAAGGCCCTCTGGACCGTGTCGACGACGAGCCCGGCGTCCATGATGGCGCCGTCCACGATCGCCTCGGGGGAGAGCCGCTCGAGAGCGACGTTCAGAAGCTGATAACCGCGCCCCTTCCCAAGGTCCTTCAGTTCCACGACCTTGACGGCGCTCGAACCGATGTCCAGGCCGACCAGATTCTTTGGCTTTGAGAAGAACACCGCGGGGCTCCTTTAACCTCTGGCGTTTCGGCAGGTTGCAGCCGGCCGATCCAGACGCTCCTTTTTCACGAAAGTTCAATATATTCCGCGACTCCATTTTTGCAAGTTAGGGGCTCAAAATCGCCAACTATGGACTCGGATCATGCATATGTAATTACTATTGTCTTGAATATGTTATGGAGGCGCACCCGTCGAGAGGGCGGTCACGTGCCTGTTTATCAAGGGGTTTGATCGCGGTGGGCGGGGTGTGGTAGAGTCCACGCTTCCGCCGGAAGGTCAGCGCCTTCCCAATCCGCTCAGGAGGACGACCGAGTGGCTCGTTCGTGTGAGATCTGCGGCAAGGGACCCGTGTTCGGGCACCAGATCAGCCACGCGCACAATGTCTCGCAACGGGTCTGGTATCCCAACATCCAGAAAGTCAAGGTCGTCGTCGGCAAAACACGGCGCCGCATGAAGGTCTGCACGCGCTGCCTGCGCTCGGGCGCCGTGGTGAAGGCCGCGTCGGGCAAGAAGGCCCTGGCCGCGATCTAGCCCGGAATTCCCACCCAATCCTTAAGGTTCGGGAAAGTCAGGCCAAGAAGGCGATGGCGTCGATCTCGACCCTTGCCCCTCTCGGAAGCGCGGCCACCTGGACCGTCGAGCGGGCCGGACGATGCTCGCCGAAGTAGCGGGCGTACACTTCGTTCATGGCCGTGAAATCCTCGAGGTTCGTCAGATAGACGGTGGTCCGGACGACGCCCTGCAGCCCGGATCCCGCCGCTTCCAGCACCCCCTTCAGGTTCTCCAGGACCCGCGTCACCTCCTCCTGGACGGTCCCCTGGACCAGCTGCCCCGTCCCGGGATCGAGCGGCACCTGGCCCGAGAGGAACAGGAAGCCCGAGGCGGCGATCCCCTGCGAGTACGGTCCAATGGCCTTCGGCGCCCTGTCGGTGCTGATCGTCCGCATGCTCATGACATCTCCTATGCGACCTGCCGTTCCACGTGGTACACGCCGTCGATTCCCTTGACCCTCTCGAGGATCGCCTCGAGGTGCGACACGTCGGCGATGTCGAGGATGAGGGTGATCTCGCCCCGCCGGTCCTCGAACGTCTTCGCCTCGACGTTCTTGATGTTGGACTTGGACTCGGCGATGGCGGACGTGATCTTGGCGAGCATGCCGGGCCGGTCCTCGGAGAACACCGTGATCCGCACCTCGAAGCGCGACGCGTCGTCGCTCTCCCAGGCGACCTCGATGCGCCGCTCAGGATCGTACAGCAGCTTCTCGAGGTTGGGGCAGCGCTCGCTGTGCACCGTCACCCCCCGCCCGCGCGTGATGTAGCCGACGATCGCCTCGCCGCGGATCGGGTTGCAGCAGCGCGCCAGGGAGATCAGCGCGTCGTCCAGGCCGCGCACGGTGACCTTCTTGCCGGACATGCCCAGGGCCTTCTTGACGGCGTGGGCGATCGCCCCCTCGGTCGGGTCGTGCGGCTTCGCCTGCGGGTCGAGCTTCTCGATCAGCGTCCGGGGCGCCAGCTTGCCGTACCCCACGGCCGCGTAGAAGTCCTCGACGCTGACGCACCCCATCTCGTGCAATGCAGCCTGAAGACGCCCCCCCTCCCCCTGGTGCTTCTTGAGATTGAGGCGGTACCTCTTGAACTCGCGGTCGGCGACGGTCTTCCCCAGGTCGATCGAGCGGTTGCGCCGGTCGACGTTGAGCCACTGCCGGATCTTGGCCCGGGCCCGCGGGGTCTTCGCGACCGTCAGCCAGTCCTGGCTGGGATGGTGGTTGGGGGACGTCAGGATCTCCACGATATCGCCGTTCTTCAGCTCCGTGCGCAGGGGCACCAGCTTGCCGTTGATCCGGCCCCCGACGCAGCGATGGCCGACCTCGGTGTGGACCGAGTAGGCGAAATCGATCGGCGTGGCGCCGCGCGGGAACGACTTGACCTGCCCCTGAGGCGTGAAGCAGTAGACCTCGTCGGGGTAGAGGTCGACCTTGACCATGTTGAGGAACTCGCGCGGGTCCTTGAGATCCTGCTGCCATTCCATGATCTGGCGCAGCCACTGGATGTTGGCGTCCCCGTCCTTGCTCCCCTTCCCTTCCTTGTACTTCCAGTGGGCCGCGATCCCCTCCTCCGCCACGCGATGCATCTCGTGCGTGCGGATCTGGACCTCGAACGGCACCCCCTTGTCGCTGATCACCGAGGTGTGCAGGGACTGGTACATGTTGGGCTTCGGCATCGCGATGAAGTCCTTGATCCTCCCCGGAACCGGCCGCCACATCCCGTGGATGATCCCGAGAGCCCCGTAGCAGTCCTTGACGCTGCCCGTCAGGATCCGGAAGGCCAGGTAGTCGTACACCTCGCCGACCTCGATCCGCTGGCGCTTGATCTTCCTGTAGATGCTGTGCAGGTGCTTGCGGCGGCCGGAGATGTCGCAGACGATCCCCCCCTTGTCGAGCTCGGAGTGGAGTGTTGTCTGGATCTCCTTGATGAACTCGTCCGTCAGCTTCCGCCTCTCCTCGAGCGCCTGGACCAGGCTCTGGAACCCCGCGGGATCGAGGTACTTGAGCGCCAGGTCCTCCAGCTCGTTCTTGACCTTCGCCATGCCGAGGCGGTTGGCGATCGGGGCGTAGATGTCGAGGGTCTCGCGCGCGATGCGCTCCTGCTGGCGCGGCGACAGGTGCTCGAGGGTGCGCATGTTGTGCAGCCGGTCCGCCAGCTTGACCAGGACGACCCGGATGTCGTCGACCATCGCCAGCATCATCTTGCGGAAGCTCTCGGCCTGCTGCTGCTCCTTGGAATTGAAGCTGATGCGGGCGATCTTGGTCAGGCCCTCCACCACGTGCGCGATGTCGTGGCCGAAGTGCTCCTCCACCGCCTCGCGGGTCGTCAGGGTGTCTTCGAGGACGTCGTGGAGCAGCCCCGCGACCACGCAGGTCATGTCGAGCTTCAGGTCGGCGAGGATGAAGGCCACCGACAGGGGGTGGACGAGGTACGGCTCGCCGGACGAGCGCGTCTGCCCCTTGTGCTCCTTGGCGGAGAAGACGTAGGCCCGGCGCAGCAGCTCGAGATCGGCCGCCGGCATGTAGGCCTCGATCTTCTCCTGGATGTCCTCGAAACGAATCATCGGATCCCCGGCGCCGGGAGCGCCGCTTCCCATCCGTTGTCCCTGGTGGTGCGGGGGGGTTCGCGCAGACTGGCGGCACTCGCCACGGATGGAGAAGTATAGCAAAAAGGCGCGGGACGGCGGGCGCGGGGTGGATCAGGCCGGAGGGCGATCCTCAGGCCTTGACGTATTTCAGGCCGAACCGGCGGTAGGTGATCACCAGCAGGGCGGCGGCCACGAACACCGACGAATAGGTGCCGAACCCGACACCGACGAGCAGGCAGAACGACATCGGGTTGAGCTTGTCGCCGCCGAACATGTACAGCGCCACCAGGGCGATCAGCAGGCTGAGAGAGGTGAGCATCGTCCGGCTGAGGGTCTGGTTCACCGAGGCGTTGACCAGCTGCTCGAATTCGGCCTCGCGGTAGAGGCGCAGGTTCTCGCGGATGCGGTCGAACACCACGATGGTGTCCATGATCGAATAGCCGAGGATCGTCAGGAGCGCCGCGACGACCGTCAGGGAGAACTCCTTCCCCGTCAGGGAGATCATGCCGGCGGCGATGAACACGTCGTGCGTGAGCGCGATGATCGACGTGACCCCCCACACCCATTTCCGGAATCGGAACCAGACGTACGTCAGGATCCCCAGAATCGACCAGACGATCAGCCAGGCGGTGTTCTGCAGGAGCTCGGCGCCGGCGGTCGGACCGACGAAGTCGACGCTGCGGAGCGAGAACCGGCCGACCGTCGACTGGGAGGCCAGCAGGGTGGCCGCTTCCGGCGTGACACCCGGGATCGCGGCGACCTCCGCCGGCGAGGCAAGGAGCCCTTTGTGCTCCGTCCGGTAGCGGACCACGGCCTCGGCCACCTCGGAGGCGTTCGGCAGGCGCGAGCCGAGCCATTCCTGCAGGGCGGCGCGGGAGGCCATGTTGAGGTCGATCTTCCCCGCCTGGACGGCGGCGCGCTCCTCGGGCGATTTCAGCGCCTCGAGCACCTGCGTGCTGATCTCCCCCCCCTCCCCCTTGCCCGTCGCGTCCGTCTTCTGCTGCTGCTCGACCCGGATCAGCACCTCGTTGTCTTCCGTATCGCCGATCCGCTGGATGTTGACGTCCCCCAGGCCGGCCTTCTCCAGGGAGGCGCGCAGCCCCTCGACATGCGGCGCCTCCTGGAACTTCAGCTGCACCGCCGTGCCGCCGGCGAAGTCGATCCCGTAGTTGAAGCCGCGCGTCGCCATGGCCCATCCCGAGACGAGGATGGAGAGCACCGAGAAGGCGATGAAATACCACTTGGTGCCGTACATCAGCCGGAAATTCGCGTTGGTGAAGACCTGCAGCATGCCGTCCCTCAGATGCTCAGCCGTTCCATCCTCGGCCGGAGAGTCAGGAGCGTATCGAACAGGGCCCGCGACACGAACACGGCCGTGTACAGGTTGACCACGATCCCGATGATCAGGGTCAGGGCGAAACCGCGCACCGAGCCGGTCCCCTTGGAGTAGAGGAAGAATGCCGGGATGACGGTCGTGACGTGGCTGTCGATGATCGTGACGAGCGCCTTCTCGAACCCGGCGGTGATCGCCGCCTTCACCGTCCGGCCGTTGCGCATCTCCTCGCGGATGCGCTCGAAGATCAGGACGTTCGCGTCGACGGACATCCCGATGGTCAGGGCGATGCCCGCGATGCCGGGCAGGGTCAGCGTCGACTTGAAGTAGGCCATGGCCGCCAGCAGGATCAGGATGTTGCAGGCCAGCCCGAAGACCGCGTTCACGCCGGCCATCCGGTAGTAGACCAGCATGAAGAGGATGACGATGATCGAACCGATGATCGAGGCGATGACCCCCTGGCGGACCGAGTCGGCGCCGAGCGACGGTCCGACCGTGCGCTCCTCGAGCACCTCCATGCCGGCGGGCAGCGCGCCGGAGCGCAGCTTGAGCGCCAGGTCCTCGGAGCTCTCCAGGGTGAAGTTTCCTCCCTCGATGATCCCCTGGTCGGAGATGACGGCGTTGATGCGCGGCGCCGAGATGATCTTCCGGTCCAGGAGGATGGCCAGCAGCTGCCCCTGGTTCTTGCGCGTCAGTTCCTGGAAGCGCCGGCCGGCGTCCGCCGTCAGCAGGAAATTGACCGCCGGTCCTCCGAAACGGTCCTGATCGCGGCGCGCGTTCTTCAGATCGTTCCCGGTGATCGGCGAAGACCTGGTCACCGGCCAGAAGATCTGGACCGGCTTGCCGTCCTGCCCGACCACGTCCTGAGGCAGCGCCTCCACGTCCTCGGGGAGCGTGCCGCCGAACATCTTCGCCAGGGCGTCCAGATTGTCCGGCGGCCTGAACTGGTCCGCCACGACGCCGGGGGGGACCTTGACCAGCTTCCATTCCAGGAAAGCCGGAGAGCCGATCAGATCCTTGACCCGCTCCGGATCCTCGACCCCGGGAAGCTGGACCAGGATGCGATCCGCGTGCGAGCCCCCCTCCCTCTGGATGTTCGGCTCGGCGACGCCGAAGCGGTCGACGCGCGTGCGGATCGTCTCGAGCGCCTGCCGGACCGCGGAATCGCGGATCCCCGATTCGTCGGCCGGCTTCAGCTGGGCCCGCAGGCGGCCCTGGCCGGAGGAGGCGATCTGGTACTGGGGGAACTGGCGGGCCAGGAGATCCCGAATCTCCCCGGTGCGCGCCGCATCGACCCCGTCCAGGATCAGGGCATTGATCCCGTCGGCGGCGACCTTCTGCGGCGCCAGCCCCTTCTCGCCCAGCGCGGCGCGAATGCGCTCCTGCGACAGATCGATCTCGGCCCGGACCGCATCGTCCGTCTTGACCCGCATCACCATGTGGATGCCGCCCCTGAGATCCAGGCCCAGGTGGATCTTCTCGGCCGGCGGGGAGATCGCCCAGACGGACAGGACCAGGACCACCAGGGTCAGGAGGAGTCGCCAGCGAAGGTCGAAGTTCATGAGGGTCGGCTCACGATTCCGTCCGCGCGGAGGTTTCCTGGTCCTGCATCCCCACGATCGAGCTCCGCGTCACGTCCACCTTGACCTTGTCGGAGATCCGGAGCTGCACGATGCCCGAGTCGAGACCGACCACCGTCCCCAGGATCCCCCCCGAGGTGACGACCTTGTCGCCGGTCTTGAGCGCGTCCAGCATCTTCTGGACCTGCTTCTGCCGGTTCCGGGCCGGCCGGATGAGAAGGAAATAGAAAATGACGAAGATGACGACGAGCGGGACCATCTGCATCCAGGCGTTGCCCTGGCCCTGTCCCGGTTGCGGCGCCATGAAGCCCCAGACCATCACGTGGACGATTCTCCCCGCGCCGACAAAAAAAGGAGGGGTCGGCACCCCCT
>DATNEZ010000347.1:0-2237 GCA_035606645.1 Binatia bacterium | reverse complement strand
CAGAACGCGCTCCTCGGCGGGGGGCGCTACGACGGCCTGACCCGCGATCTCGGCGGCCCGGACGTCCCCGGGTTCGGCTTCGCCGTCGGCGAGGAGCGGCTGGTGCTGTCGCTGCCGGCCTCCGCCCTGCGGACGGACGACGGACCGCTCCTCTACATCGCCGCCCTGGGCGAAGCGGGAGTGGACCGGGCCCTGCGCGTGGGGCGGGCGCTGCGGCGATCGGGGCGGCGGGTGGTCTTCGAGCCGCAGCCCGACCGGAGCCTGAAGGCCCAGATGCGCCGCGCCGACGACATGGGCGCCGCCTTCGTGCTCATCATCGGAGAGAGCGAGATCGCCGACGGCTCGGTGACCGTCCGCAGGATGGCCGACGGCACCCAGGAACGCCTGGCCGAAGGGCGCGTTCCGGAGCGGCTGCGGGAGCTGGCCGGTGCCTGATTCGACCCGGTTTCCCCAGAGGACGCACACCTGCGGCGCGCTCCGGGCGGGCGCGGCCGGAAGCGAGGTATGCCTCCTCGCCTGGGTGGACAGCGTCCGCGATCACGGCGGGCTCCTGTTCCTCGACCTGCGCGATCGCTACGGCGTCACTCAGGTGGTCTTCAACCCGGAGAAGGCCCCGGAGGCCTTCTCCGCGGCGAAGGGCGTGCGTCCCGAATACGTCGTCGCGGCGCGCGGCCGCGTGGTGCTGCGCGGGGCCGCCAACCTCAATGCGGGGCTCCCGACCGGGGAGATCGAGGTGCAGGCCACCTCGCTCGAGGTGCTGAACCCGTCGGAGCCGCTGCCGTTCCCTCCGGGGGACGAGGCGGGGGTCGCCGAGGACGTGCGCCTGCGCCACCGCTATCTCGACCTGCGCCGCCCCCGCCTGCAGCGCATCCTCGAAACGCGCCATCGCGTGCTTCTGGCCGTGCGCCGCTATTTCGACTCCCACGACTTCCTCGAGATCGAGACGCCGATCCTGAACCGCAGCACGCCGGAAGGATCGCGGGAATACCTCGTCCCGTCGCGCGTCAACCCCGGCCGCTTCTACTCGCTGCCGCAGTCGCCGCAGATCTTCAAGCAGCTCCTGATGGTCGCGGGATACGACCGCTACTTCCAGATCGCCAAGTGCTTCCGCGACGAGGACCTGCGCGCCGACCGCCAGCCCGAGTTCACCCAGATCGACGTCGAGATGTCGTTCCCGGAGCCGGAGGCGCTGTACGCCCTCATCGAGGGGCTGATGGAGGAGATCTTCCGGGCCGCCGGCCTGTCGATCCAGGGCCCGTACCCGCGCCTGGCCTACCGGGAGGCCATGGAGCGCTTCGGCAGCGACAAGCCGGACGTGCGGTTCGACCTGGAGATCCGGGACGTCACGGGGATCCTGGCGAACAGCCCGTTCCGCGTCTTCTCGGACACCGTGGCCAAAGGCGGCGTGATCAAGGCGCTCCTGGTCCCCGGCGGAGGGGCCTGGTCGCGCCAGCGCCTGGACAACCTGGTGGATGCGGCCAAGGGGCTCGGATCGAAGGGGCTCATCTGGATCAAGTCGACGGGGGGGACCGTCCAGTCGTCGGTCCTGAAGCACCTGACCGAGGAGGGGTGCCGCTCGGTGCTCAAGAGCCTCGGCTCGGCCGGGGATGACCTGGCTCTCCTGGTCGCCGACACCTGGAAAGGGGCCTGCACGATCCTGGGCGCCCTGCGCCTGTCGATCGGCCGGTCGGACAAGCTGATCGACGAGACGCGCCACGCCCTTCTCTGGGTGCACGAGTTCCCCCTGTTCGAGCACAGCGACGAGGAGGGACGTCTGGTCTCCTGCCACCACCCCTTCACTTCGCCGCGACCGGAGGACATCCCGCTCCTCGACACCGAACCGGCCCGGGCCCGCGCCCTCGCCTACGACCTGGTGATGGACGGCATGGAGGTGGGCGGGGGGAGCATCCGTATCCACCGCAGCGACCTGCAGTCCAAGGTGTTCCAGGTCCTGGGGATCGGCCGGGAGGAGGCCGAATCGAAGTTCGGCTTCCTGCTGCAGGCCCTGCGCATGGGGGCCCCGCCGCACGGCGGGATCGCCCTGGGCGTCGATCGGACCGTCGCCATCCTGACCGGCTGCGCCTCGATTCGAGACGTCATCGCGTTCCCCAAGACGGCCAGCGGGATCGATCTGATGAGCGGTGCGCCTTCCAAGGTGACCGAGGCGCAGCTCAAGGATCTGTCCATCCGGGTCGATCTCCCTCCCGATCCGCGGCCGCCGTCCAAGTAAGGCATTG
>DATNEZ010000341.1:0-6213 GCA_035606645.1 Binatia bacterium | reverse complement strand
CTCTCGACTCGGGGGATTTCTCGCTCCTCGATGCGCGCGTGGTCGGGCACCTGCGCGCGCTCCCCGAGCGCAACCGCTTCGTGCGCGGCCTGCGCTCCTGGGTCGGCTTCCGCAGGACCGAGGTCGAATACGAACGGATGGAACGGCGGGCGGGCCAGCCGAAGTACAGAGTCCGCCACCTGATGAAGCTGGCGCTCGACGGGTTCTTCGCCTTTTCGACCGTGCCGCTGCAGATCTCCACCTGGCTCGGGTTCCTGGCGGCCGGCCTGGGGTTCCTGTACCTGGTCTTCGCCCTCGTCAGCCGCTTCCTGTACCAGAACCCGGCCGGCTGGACGTCCCTGGCGGCGATCGTCCTGTTCCTGGGGGGGACGCAGCTGATCCTGCTCGGGGTCCTGGGAGAGTACGTCGGGCGGATCTACGAGGAGGTCAAGCAGCGGCCGCTCTACATCGTCGAGGAGGCGATCGGCTTCCCCGACGCTGCGCCGCAGGCGGTGGCGCGCACGACCGAGGCGCGATCCTAGGAGCGTCGATGGACCTCACGATGTACCGCGACTTCGCGGAGGTCCACGAAGACCGCCACTGGTGGTTCCGGGGGCGCCGGCGCATCGTCGCGTCGCTTCTGCATGAGCTTCTCGGCGGCCGGAACGACCTGAGGCTCCTCGAGATCGGCTGCGGCACGGGGGGAATGCTCCCGATCCTGGGGGCGCACGGGCGGGTCACCGGGATCGATCCCTCCGAAGAGGCGATCCGCTATTCCCGCCAGAGGCACGGAGCGCAGGCCGAGCTCCTGCGGGTCGATTTCCCGGCCGAGGCGCCGCCGGGAGGCGGCTACGACGTCGTGGCCCTGTTCGACGTCCTGGAGCACCTCGATGACGACGTCCAGGCGCTCCGCCGCGCGGGATCGCTGCTGAGCGACGGGGGCCTCCTGGTCGCCACCGTGCCGGCACACCGCTTTCTCTGGTCTCCGCACGATGTCATCAACCACCATCGCCGCCGCTACGCGCGACGCGAGCTGCGTGACCGCCTTGGCGCGGCCGGCCTGCGGGTCGAGCGCGTCACGTACTTCAACATGTTCCTGTTCCCCGCCGTGCTGCTCGCGCGGCTGCTGCGGCGGGGGGCGGCCGCGCCGCGCGAGGGGGAATCCGATTTCAAGGTGGTCCCGGCCCCCCTCAACGCCTTCCTCGAGCGGCTCTTCGGCGGCGAGCGCTTCCTGCTTCGCCTGACGAACCTTCCTTTCGGAGTCTCGCTGCTGGCCGTGGCCCGCAAGGACGGCCGGACCGCCGCGACATGAGCCGGCGCGTCCCTCTCCTGCTGTTCCTCCTGGCGCTGGCCGTCCGCGTGCCGATGCTCCTGACTCAGCACGACGACTACGCCTCGGGGGGGATCACCACCTCCATGGGGCTGGTGGCGCGGAACCTCCTCGCCGGCCGCGGGCTCGTCGAGACGACCGGCCCCGACGAGATCCTCCGACTCTACGAACGCCAGCAGGAGGAGGGGCGGCTGATCGATATCGCGGAGTTCCCCGACCCGATCGACGCCCCCACCAGGCCGCTCATCCAGAGGATGCCCGGGTACCCGCTCTTCCTGGCCTCCGTCTGGCGGATCACCGGCAGGCTGGCGTACCTGCCGGCCCAGTGGGTGCAGGTCCTCCTGGGGTCCCTGCTCCCTCTTCTTCTTTATGGGGCCGGCAGGCGGCTGTTCGGCGACACCGCGGGCCTCGTCGCCGGGACGATCACGGCCGTCAACCCGCCGATGGCGTGGCTGTCGGTCGTCCCGCTCTACGACGGCTTCGTCCTCTTTCTGGCCGGCCTGGTCATCTGGCTGGTGGCGCGGGCCCAGGGGCGCGGCGAGCCGCTGCAGGACTGGGCGTGGATCGGCATCGCGGCCGCGGCCGGCGTCTATTTCAAGTCGACCTTTCTCATCGTGCCGCCGCTCGTGGCGGCCGCCGCGATCCCGCGGCTCGGCCTGCGGCGGGCGGCGCTTCGCGGCGCCCTGGCCGTCGGGATCCCGCTTCTCGCGCTTCTTCCCTGGGTGGTGCGGAACCAGGGGATCTACCACAGGCCCATCCTGACGAACACCTTCTTCTGGGCGACGGTGTGGGAGGGGTTCGGGGAGATCGGCAACGACTTCGGCGCCGTCCTCGACGACCGGGCGACCTACGCCCAGATGACCGCCGGCCATCCGGAAGTCGCCTACGCCTCCCCCGAGTACGACGACCTGATCCGGCCGCGCGTGATCGAGGTCGTGAAGGCGCGGCCCGGGTTTCTCGCGCGGCTGGCGGCGCACCGGCTCCTCAAGGGACTGCTGATGCCGGACGATCGGTGGGGTATTCCGGCCGCGGAGGGCCCGGGCCACAGTCTCGCCGAGTTCCGCGCCCGGACCGGCGGAGGCACGGCCGCCTACATCGCCGCCGAGCCGCTGGCGGCCGCGGTGAAGGGGGCGCAGCGGCTGTGGGGGCCCCTCCTGCTCGGCGTGGCCTGCCTGTCCCTGTGGATGCACCAGCGGCGCTGGCGTGACCTGCTGCCGCTTCTGGCCGTGGTCGCGGCCTTTCTCTCGACGGCCGTCCTTCTGCACCTCGAGGGGCGCTACCTGCTGCCGGCGACCCTGGTGTGGACCCTCTTCGCCTCGGCGGTCACGGCCTCCGTCCCCGGGCGATGACGTACCAGCCGAACACGTTTCCGATCGCATCGAGCCACGATCGCGGGATGTGCCTCCAGAGCCTTCCCACGAGCGGCAGCCCCGGCAGGTCCTCGACCACCAGCTTTCTCACCCGGAGCGACTCGACCGCGAAGCCGGCGTCCCGCAGCAGTCTTTTGACTTCCCCCCGGCTGTAGACGTTCACCAGCGGGCGGGCGTCGCTCGTCGTGAACTCGATCCGCGACAGCCGCTCTTCGAAGCTCTGCTTCCGGTAGCCGCGGTACAGCAGGTGCTCCACCAGGAACAGCGTGAACCAGTAGTAGATCGAGTTCCGGTGGTACAGGATGACCTGGATCTCCCCGCCGCTTCTCAGGACCCTGTGCTGCTCGCGCAGGCTCTTCGCGATATCGGGAGTGTGGTGCAGCACGCCGTTCGAGAAGGCCACGTCGAAGCGCCCCGCGCCGAACGGCAGGTTCTCCGCGTCGGCCCGAGCCACCTTCGGCTGCAGCCCGTAGAGCGCCAGGTGCGCCCGCGTCCGTCGCGGGTTCTCGGGGGTGATGTCGATCCCGGTGTAGCGCGCGCCCGCCTTGCAGAAATCGTAGGCGTCGAACCCGGCGCCGCAGCCGATCTCGAGCACGTCCCTCCCGGCCGTCGCGCCGAACGGAATCAGCTCCGCCAGCCACGGGATCTCGTAGTCGTTCCGCCGCCGCCGCGCCGTCTCGAAGAACTCGCGGGTCCCCGGCTCGGCCCCGCCGGCATAGATCGCCCCCGCCGGCGACGCGCCCCAGACCTTCGCGGTCCGATCCTTCGCTTCCACGCCGCGCCCCTCCGAGCCCGGGCCGGAGCCTAGCCGCTGCGCTCCCGGCCGGTCAAGCAGCACGATCTTGACAGGATGCCTCATCCTTGCCACAGTCCTTCTGCCGGGGCATCATCGGAACGCAGCACCGTCTGGGAGGAGTCCCATGGCCTCGTTCAACATCACCATCAATGGCAGGAAGAGCACGGTGGAGGCGGACCCGGACACACCGATCCTCTGGGTCCTGCGCGACAGCCTCGGCCTCACGGGGACGAAGTTCGGGTGCGGGGCGTCGCTGTGCGGCGCATGCACCATCCACGTGGACGGCCGGGCCGTCCGCTCCTGCGTGACGCCGATCTCGGATGCCGGCGACAAGAAGATCACCACGATCGAGGGGCTGTCGGCGAACCGCAGCCACCCGCTGCAGCAGGCCTGGGTGGCGGAGGACGTGCCGCAGTGCGGCTACTGTCAATCCGGGATGATCATGACGGCGGCGGCGCTTCTGGCCGAGAAGCCGAAGCCGACCGACGAGGACATCGACGCGGCCCTGGGGACCCACATCTGCCGCTGCGGCACCTACCAGCGCATCCGGCAGGCGGTGCACCGGGCCGCCAAGGGAGGCGCGCGATGAGCGCCGTGACGAAGGTCAGCCGGCGGGATTTCCTGGCCATCGTCCCGACCGCGGGGGCCGGGCTCCTCCTGGGCGTGCGGCTCGGCGGCGATGCGATCGCCGCCGAAGCGGCGGGGTCGAGCCCCGCCGGCGCCGCGCCGGGCCCGTTCGCGCCGAACGCGTTCCTCCAGATCGACACCAGGGGGGACGTGACCATCTGGGCGAGCAAGTCCGAGATGGGGCAGGGGGTCCGGACGGCCCTGCCGATGATCGTGGCGGACGAGCTGGACGCCGACTGGAGCCGGGTGCGGGTGGAGCAGGCCTGGGTCGATGCGAAGTTCGGCGACCAGGACACCGGCGGGAGCGGGAGCATCCGGACCAAGTTCGAGCCGATGCGCAAGGCGGGGGCGGCCGCGCGCGCCATGCTCGTCGCCGCGGCGGCGAAATCGTGGAGCGTCCCACCGTCGGCCTGCCGCGCGGAGAAGGGGCGGGTCATCCACATCCCCAGCGGCCGCGGGATTCCCTACGGCGATCTCGCCGTCCGGGCCGCCGCCCAGCCGGTGCCGCAGAACGTCCTGCTCAAGGACCCGCGGGACTTCAGGATCATCGGCAAGACCCTGCCGCGCACCGACACGCCGTCGAAGGTCGACGGCAGCGCGGTCTACGGCATCGACGTCAAGGTGCCGGGGATGCTCTACGCGGCCGTCTCGCGCTGCCCCGTCTTCGGCGGGAAGATGAAGAGCTTCGAAGGGACGAAGGCCAAGGCCTCCCCCGGCGTCAAGGCGGTGGTCCCCATCTCGAACGGCGTCGCGGTCGTGGCCGACTCGACCTGGCACGCCTTCAAGGGGCGCGAGGCGCTCACCGTGGAATGGAACGAGGGCCCCGGCGCCGCGGAGAGCAGCGAATCCTGCGCGCGCCAGATGGCCGACCTGGCGGGGAAGCCGGGGCGACCGGTGCGGACCGAAGGGGACGCTGCGGCGGCCCTGGCGAAGGCGGCCAGGAAACTCGAGGCGGTCTACGAGCTCCCGTTCCAGGCGCACGCCACCATGGAGCCGCAGAACGCCACCGCGTTCGTCGAGAAGGAGCGCTGCGAGGTCTGGGCCCCGTTCCAGACGCCCTCCTGGGCGCTCGAGGACATCGCCCGGGCCTCCGGCCTGCCGCAGTCGGCGATCACCCTGCGCATCACGCACCTCGGCGGCGGCTTCGGCCGCCGGATCAACCCCGACTACGCGGTCGAGGCGGTCGAGATCTCCAAGGCGGTCGGCGCCCCGGTGAAGACGACCTGGACGCGCACCGAGGACCTGCAGCACGACTTCTACCGGCCCGCCAGCCGTCACAGCATGGCCGGCGGGCTGAATGCGGCAGGCAAGCCGGTCTCGTGGCACCACCGGATCGTCTCGACCGCCATCCAGACGTTCTACGACCCGGACGCGAAGAACCCCGAGGACGGCGAGACCGGCGGCGCCGACGACGTGCCGTACGCCATCCCCAACATGCGGGTCGAGTACGCCGCCGCGAAGTCGGTGGTGCCGCGCGGCTACTGGCGATCGGTCGAGAACTCGTTCAACGCCTTCGCGGTCGAGTGCTTCCTGGACGAGATGGCCGCCGCGGCGTCCCAGGACCCCTGCCGGTACCGCCTGGACCTGCTCACAGGCGACCGCAAGGTCCGGTCCGCGGGGGGTCACCTGGTGCTGGAGACGGCGCGCCTCAGGGCCTGCATCGAGCTGGCCGCCGAGAAGGCGGGCTGGGGAACCCCGTTGCCCAAGGGGCGCGGCCGCGGCATCGCGGCGCATTTCTCGTACCGCAGCTACTGCGCCCAGGTCGCCGAGGTCTCGGTCGACGGCTCGGGGAACCTGAAGGTCCATCGCGTGGTCTCCGCGGTCGACTGCGGCCGCGCGATCAACCCCGGCATCATCGCGGCGCAGATGGAAGGGGGCGTGGTCTTCGGCCTGACGTCCTGCCTGAAATCGGGCATCACCATCGACAAGGGGCGCGTGACGCAGACGAACTTCGACGATTACGAGATGCTGCGCATCGACGAGATGCCTCAGGTCGAGACCCACATCGTGCCCAGCAGCGAGCCGCCTACCGGGGTCGGCGAGCCGGGGGTCCCGGTGGTCGCCCCGGCCGTCTTCAACGCCATCTTCGCCGCCACCGGCAAGCGCATCCG
>DATNEZ010000332.1:0-6018 GCA_035606645.1 Binatia bacterium | reverse complement strand
CCGGTGGACTGGTATCCGTGGGGCGACGAGGCGCTCGCGAAGGCGAAGAAGGAGGGGAAGCCGATCTTCCTTTCGATCGGCTACTCGACGTGCCACTGGTGCCACGTGATGGAGCGGGAGTCGTTCGAGAACGAGACGATCGCGGCGATCATGAACGAGCGCTTCGTCAACATCAAGGTCGACCGGGAGGAGCGCCCCGACCTCGACGAGATCTACATGGCCGCCACGCAGATGCTCAGCGGGCAGGGGGGCTGGCCCAACTCGGTCTTCCTGACTCCCGATCTGAAGCCGTTCTTCGCCGGGACCTATTTCCCGCCCGAGTCGCGGCACGGCCGCCCGGGCTTCCCGGACCTTCTGGTCGGCGTGTCGGAGGCCTGGCAGGGAAAGAAGGACGACATCGTGCGCGTGGCGCAGGAGGTCGCCGGGCAGATCCAGCGCCTCTCGGAGATGACCGCGTCGAAGCAGGCGCTGGGCGTCCCGATCCTGAACCGGGCGTTCGGCGACCTGGCGGGCCGCTTCGACAACACCGACGGAGGGTTCGGCGGGGCGCCGAAATTCCCGCACAGCATGGACGTGTCGTTTCTCCTGCGCTATCACCGGCGCACCGGCAACCCCGAGGCGCTGCGCATGGCGGTCCTCAGCCTGGAGAAGATGGCGCGCGGCGGCATCTGCGATCAGCTGGGAGGCGGGTTCCACCGCTACGCCGTGGACGCGCGCTGGCTCGTGCCGCATTTCGAGAAGATGCTCTACGACAACGCGCTGCTGGCGCGCGCGTACCTCGAGGCGGTCCAGGCGGTCTCGCACCTGCCGGTCTCGCCGGCGCTGCCGCAGGGGGGCGCCGTCCCCGCCGCCTTCTTCAAGGAGGTGGCGCGCGACACGTTCGAGTGGGTGCTGCGCGAGATGACCTCTCCCGAAGGGGGCTTCCATTCGAGCCTCGATGCCGACAGCGAGGGGGAAGAGGGGAAGTTCTACGTCTGGACGCTCGAGGAGATCGCCGCCGTCCTCGGCCCGCAGGAGGCCGGACTGTTCTGCAGCGTCTACGGCGCTGTGCGCGGCGGCAACTTCGAGCACGGCCGGAGCATCCTGCACGTCGAGGTCCCGCTCGGGCGGATCGCGGCCGACCTGCGCATGGACGAGGGGGAGCTGCGCCTGCGGATGGCGTCGGCGCGGGCCCGGCTGCTGAAGGCGCGCGAGGCGCGGCCGCGTCCGGGGCGGGACGACAAGATCCTGGCGGACTGGAACGCCCTGATGATCTCCGCCCTGGCGTATGGGGCGCGGGTCCTCGACGAGCCGCGCTACGCCGAGGCGGCGGCGCGCGCCGCCCGCCTGGTCCTCGATCGCATGCTCGTGGACGGGCGGCTGCTGCACTCGTACATGGACCGGCAGGCGCGCCATCCGGCCTATCTCACCGACCATGCCTTCCTGGTCGCCGCGTTCCTCGACCTGTACGAGGCGACGCTCGATCCGGCGTGGGTCGGCGAGGCGCGCGCCATGGCGGCCCGGATGATCGATCGCTTCGGCGGGGAGGGGGACGCCGGCTTCTTCTTCACGGCGCGGGATCACGAGTCGCTCATCGCCCGCACGCGCGAGGGGAACGACGGCGCCGTCCCGGCCGGGGCGTCGGTCGCCGCGCTCGCGCTGCCCCGCCTGGCGGCGCTCACCCTCGACGACGGCTTCGCCCGCAAGGCGGAGGAGACGCTGAGGCTCTACCGCGATCGGATCGAGCGCTTCCCCGCTGCGTTCGGCATGATGCTCTGCGCCCTGGATCAGCACCTCGCGGGGGTGCGGCAGATTGTCCTGGCGTCCCGCAGGGACGATCCAGGGCTGCGCCCGTTCCTGCAGGCGCTGCGCGACTCGTGGGATCCGAACGCCGTCGTCGCCCTCGCGGACCCGGGCGCGCCGGACGCCGCGCGCCTCGTCCCCCTGCTCGAAGGCAAGACCCCGGTCGAGGGACGCGCCGCCGCCTACGTGTGCGAAGGCGGCACCTGCCGGGCGCCCCTCGTCAAGCCCGCGGATCTCCTGAAGCACGCCCCGCAGGACCATTAGGGTCTTCACCCTAATGCTTCACGACCATATTGACACCGCATCGCGCCGCTCCCTAGAGTCTTCGACGGGACAGTGTCGACATCCCTTTCCGTGGGCGTAGGGCGGTCGGAAGCCGGAGGGGCTGGTCTTCGTGGCCAGGGCTTCAGACGCAAGCCAGGCTTGGAACCTGACCGCCGCATGCGCAGGCAATCGTGTGGGGATTCCGTTATGGCTCGGGGCACCGTTGCGAAAGTGGTTCGGGATCGCGGTTTCGGGTTCATTCGCGGCAATGACGGCAAGGAGGTCTTCTTCCACCGATCGGGGCTCATCGGCATGAACTTCGATGACCTCGAGCAGGGGACCATGGTCGATTTCGAGGTCGAGAAGGGGCCGAAGGGTCTGCGTGCGGCCAACGTGCGCACCGCAGCGGCCAACGCCGCCTCCAACTAGAAGCGAGGCCCGGTATCGTGACGGGCCGCGAGATCAGCGCTCGTCCAGGTGTCGCGCGAAATCGGCGTAGGGGGCCTGGTTTCGCGTCACGCGCGTCAGGTTGAATCCTCCCAGGGCAATCCGGTAGACCACGAATCGGGCCGGGCCCCGCGGACGCTCCTTGTCCGCGATCGGGCCTGTCGTGAAGAGCAGGGTGCGCTCGTCCAGGACCACCGGCTCCGAAGCCCCGTACGGCAGGGTGACCGAGTCGGTGATCTGCCGCAGGCCGGCGCGCGCCCCCTGGCGTCCCATCACGTAGAGGTGCGGCACCCCCTCGGACGGCGTCCGGCTGAAGACGATCGATCCGTCCGGCAGGAACGCCGGCGCGCCGTCAGCCGAAGGTCGCCCGCCGGGCGACGAGCGGGGCAGATCGAAGTCCGAGAGACAGACCGCCGACGCGTCCGGGTCGGCGGCGTCGACGTCCGGGATCAGGTGGATCCGCGCGGTCCCGGTGCGGTCCGACACGAAGACGACCGACCGGCCGTCGGCCGACGCCGACGGGGCCCAGTCGTCCGAGGGATCGCGCGTCAGGCGCGTCTCGCCGTTCCCGTCGAGCCGCAGCGCGTAGAGATCGCGCGGGCCGGGCGGTGCGCTCGTTTCGCCGGGGGCATCCGGCTTGCGCGGGCCGGACCTCGCGAACACGATCCGGTCCCTTCCGAGCGGCGCGGGGCAGGAATCGATCGCCGGCCGATCCGGCGGACCGACGGTCAGCCGCTTCGCGTCGCCGCCCTCCGCCGCGAGGTAGATCCCGGGGTTCCCGTCGCGGTCCGATACGAACGCGATCCGCCCGTCCGGAAGACGCGCCGGCATGCTGTCCCGGGTGGAGCGATCCTCCGTCCCGCGCCGCGCCAGGAGGCGAGCGCCCCCGTCCCCGCCGTCCTCGTAGATCCGCAGCGCCCCGCTCCGGTCGGACACCAGCAGGACCGGCAGGCTCTCCCGGATCGCCTCCGGCCTCCCGCCGCAGGCCGGGGCGAGCAGGGCCGCGAGGAGAAGCGCGAGCGTCGACCCGTGGCTCACTCGGTCTCCAGGACCTGCCGTCGCAGCGCATCCATCGGGATCGCGCCGTACCCCAGGACCTCGTCGTGATAGGCGCGCAGGTCGAACGAGGCGCCGCGCCGCGCCTCGACGTCCCGGCGCAGGGCGCGCCAGGCCCTCCATCCCACGTAGTACGTGGGCAGCTGTGTCGAGGAGAGCTTCGCCCGGCGGAGCTTCCCCTCCGCCTCGGTCTTCTCCTGGAAGGTGCTCTTCATCATCAGGTCGAGCGCTTCCCGGTCCGACATGCCGAGGACGTGCAGGCGGACGTCCAGGATGGCGTTGGCGAGGACCCGCAGCTCCTCCTTCCGGAAGGTGAGGACCATGCGCGGATCGCTCCCGTCGTGGAAGCCGAGCTCGAGCATCACCTCTTCGGCGTACTGCGCCCAGCCCTCGATGTAGGCGTTGTTGCCGTACACGCTGCGCAGCACGCGGCGCCATTCCGGCTTCACCCGGTTGGCGTACTCGAGCTGGGTGTAGTGGCCCGGCATCGCCTCGTGCATGGAGAGCAGCAGCAGCTTGTAGCGGTTGTACTCGCGCAGCTTCGAATCGGCCTTCGCGTCGGTCCAGTCCTTCGGGATCGAGGTGACGTAGTAGAGCGACTTGAGCCCCGGCTCGAGGGCGGGCGCGGCGTTGAGCCCGGCGACGCTGTAGATGCCGCGCAGGAACGGCGGCGTCTCGATGACCGCCAGGTTGTCGTGCCGGGTCATCGAGACGATCGGCGTCGTCTCCATGAACGCGGCGATCTCGACCAGGTCCGCCTCGATCGTCTGGAACAGCCGGTCGCGCGCCGGGTGATCGCGGCCGATGCGATCGAGCGTCTCCTTCACGATCGTGTTGGTCCTGGCCTCCGGGTCCTTCATCGCGGCGTGGCTCTTGTGGGCCGGGAGCCACTGATCGTGCAGCGGCGTCGCCAGCGCCAGCATCTCGGACCGCACGCGCTTCACCGCCGCCTCCGCGTCGCTCAGCACCGTCATCGGGTCGAGGTCCCCCTGGAAGTACGCACGGAACTTCGCGCCGTACAGGTCGGCCCCGAGCCGCCAGTCTCCGGTCGAGCGCGGCTTCAGGTCCCGGGCCAGGAAGTCCCCCAGCCGGTCGATCGCCTTGAGCGCCGGGACGCGCGCGGCCAGGTACCGCGACTCCAGGGCGGACCCCTTGGGGTACAGCGCGCCGAGGGCGTTCTGGATCACGTCGCGGTTGCCGTCGTTCTCCTCGATCGCGACCTCGGTGTAGATCGGCGCGCTGGTCCTTAGGGCCGCGATCGCCTGGTCGACGAACGCCGGCGTCTTCTCCAGGCGGGCGAGGACGTCGGCGGCGCGATCGGCCGCCGGGGCGTACTCGAACACCACCGGGAAGAAGAGGGCCGTGCCGATCGCCTCGACCGCCGCGGTCGGATTGGTCTGGACCGAGTGCACGCGCTCGAGGTCGAGAAGGGCCAGCCGGCACTGGGCCGCGATGATGTCCCGGTCGGTCCTCTCCTGGGGCCCGAGCGCGTCCGCGGGGAAGTCCCGGTCGAGGGCCGCGAGCGTGTCGCGGTAGAAGCGCAGGCGCCTGGCCTCGCCGGCGGGGGAGAGGTCGTCGAGCTCTCGATCGAGGTTCACCTCGGCCCCCCCTTCCGGGTCGCGGTACCGGTGCAGACCGGCCAGGGTCGCGGTGGGGGGCGACAGCGCCAGCGAGCCTCGCGTGAAGCGCTCGGCGAACGCGGCGAAACCCGATCCGCCGCGTCCGCGCGCCGCGCCCGCTTCCGGGACGTCTCCGCCCCGCGGCGCCTCGGTGGTCTTCCCGGCGGCGCAGGCCCCGGCGGACAGCGCCGCGGCGAGGCCCGCGGCCAGGCCCAGCGTCAGGGCGGCCCCGCGGCGCCGGGACGGTCGTCGCGCGGACGTGCATGCGGTCGTCATCGGTGCCTCCGTTCGAGAGCGCCTATCTTAGCGCGAGTGGAAGGAAGATTCGGGCGACGTTGACGATTGCGCCGGGCCCCGTTAGGATCGATGGCCGGGGGAGCCGGCGGGCGTGCCGGCGGAGGCCTGAAGATCATGGGAGAGGACGATCGGATCGAGCGGGCCGTCAGGCTGCTGCAGCGTGCCTACGAGCGGCAGACGGCCGGCGCGCTCGAGGACGCCATCCGGCTCTACGGCGCGTCCATCGAGCTGCACCCGACCGCCGAGGCCCACACGTTCCTCGGCTGGACCTATTCGTTCCAGGGGCGGTACGAAGAGGCGATCGACCAGTGCAAGATCGCCATCCGGATCGATCCGACCTTCGGGAACCCGTACAACGACATCGGCTCCTACCTGATCCACCTGGGCCGGATCGACCAGGCCATTCCCTGGCTCGAGCAGGCGAAGAAGGCGACGCGCTACGAGCCGCGCCACTTCCCCTACCTGAACCTGTACAGGGCGTACCTGAAGCTCGGGGAGCTCGACCGGGCGCAGCGCGAGCTGCAGCAGGCGCTGTTCATCCAGCAGACCCTGG
>DATNEZ010000329.1:0-13551 GCA_035606645.1 Binatia bacterium | reverse complement strand
GTGTCGGTCGTCACCTGGTCGAACACCACCGTGAACAGGTCCTCGCGCAGGAGTCCCTGGCGGATGCGGTTCTGATCGGGCACGGTCACCATCGGGTTGCAGTTGTACACGAACAGCGACCGGATGGGCGGGCGGGACTCTTCCAGAAGCGCCCGCCCGAGCCGGTTCATGTTGATGACGCGGGTCTTCGCCTCCGGCACGCCGGCCAGCCGCTCGTCGTCGACGCGGTAGGACGGCGAGGACGTGAGCGCGTAACCCCCGCCGGGCCGGCCGAATTTCCCCGCGATGGCCGGCAGGGCGAGGACAGCCGCGACCGCCGGCTCGCCGTTCCGATTGCGCTCGAGCCCCCAGCCGCACCGGACGAGCGCGGGGTCCGCCTCGGCGTACGCTTCGGCGATGGCGGCGATGGCGCGCGCCTCGACGCGC
Organism: Binatia bacterium; assembly: GCA_035606645.1. Taxonomy (GTDB): domain Bacteria; phylum Acidobacteriota; class Polarisedimenticolia; order Gp22-AA2; family Gp22-AA2; genus Gp22-AA3. The sequence continues at coordinate 13,125 of DATNEZ010000329.1, read as the reverse complement.
GCCACGGCGGCGGCGCGCTCGAGCGTCCAGGTGCGCGCCCGCTCGAGCAGCCTCTCCCATCCCGTCGCGTGCCGCTCGAGGAAGGCGCGATCGACGGCGCCGATCCGCTCCAGGTGCCCGATCATCGCCAGGGCGACGGGGCCGTCGGTCCCCGGGAAGACCGGCAGGTGCATGTCGACGTACTGGCCCGACATCGTCAGGCGTGGGTCGATGAGGGCCACCCGCGCGCCGGCCGCGCGGGCCTCCTTCAGGTACGGCATGAGGTGGATGTTGCTGTGCTTCGGGTTGGCCCCCCAGATGATGATGAACCTGGACTTGGCGAAGTCCGGGAAGTCGACGCTGGCCATCTTCCCGTACAGGGCGTCCGCGGCGGCCCCGGTCGGCGCCGCGCACACGGTGCGCGCCAGGCGCGACGCCCCGATCGAGCGGAACAGGCGCTCGTCCCCCATTCCCTGCGTCAGAAGCCCGTTCGAGCCGCCGTAGAAGAACGGCAGGATCGCCTCGCCGCCGTCCTCGGCGAGGATCGCCTTGAAGCGCGTCGCGATCGTCCCGGTCGCCTCGTCCCAGGAGATCCGCTCGAAGCGCCCGTCCCCCTTCGCCCCGGCGCGGCGCATCGGGTACAGCAGGCGGTCCTTGCCGTAGACGCGCTTCGGGAAGTCGCGCACCTTGGCGCAGATGAACCCGTCGGTGAGAGGATTGACGCGGCTGCCGGTGATCGCCGCCACCCGCCCGCCCTCGAGAGTCACCTCGAGGCTGCACCGATCGGGACAATCGAGCGGACAGACGGAGTGACGGGACGACATGTGCGAGATCTTAACTCCCTTCGAGCCCGAGCTGCCAGAGAAGGAACGACCAGGTGTCGGTCGACTCCTCGATCTGCTTGGTCAGAGGCTTCCCGATGCCGTGCCCGGCCTTGGTCTCGATGCGCAGCAGGATCGGGCGGCCCGACGAGGTGGCCTTCTGAAGCAAGGCCGCCATCTTGCGGGCGTGCATCGGGTCGACGCGGCTGTCGCTCTCCGCGGCGGTCAGCAGGACCGCCGGGTAGGCGGTCTTGTCTTTCACCCGGTGGTACGGCGAGTAGGCGTACAGGAACTTGAACTGCGCAGGGTCCTCGGCGGAGCCGTACTCCGGGACCCACAGCTTGGCGATCTGGAAGTTGTGGTAGCGCACCATGTCGAGCAGGGGGACGGCGCACACCACGGCCTTGAACAGCTCCGGCTTCTGGGTCATCGCGGCGCCGACCAGGAGGCCGCCGTTGCTGCCCCCGTAGATCGCCAGCCGCTCGGAGGTCGTGTACTTCTTGTCGATCAGCCACTGGGCGGCGGCGAGGTAGTCGTCGAAGACGTTCTGCTTGCGGTCGAGCATGCCGGCGCGGTGCCAGTCCTCTCCGTATTCCCCACCGCCCCGGAGGTTCGCCACGGCGTAGACGCCGCCGTGCTCGAGCCACAGGACGAGGGCGCGGGAGAAGGATGGCGTCATGCTGATGTTGAAGCCGCCGTAGCCGTACAGGACCACGGCGCTCTTGCCGTCCAGCCGGAGGCCCTTGCGGTGCACCAGGAACATCGAGATCCGGGTGCCGTCCTTCGACGGGTAGAAGACCTGCTCGACCACCATCCCCTTCAGGTCGAGGTCCGCCTTGACGGCGTCCCACTGCGACACGGCGCCGGTCTTGAGATCGATCCGGTAGACGGACGGCGGGACGGTGAACGAGTCGAACTCGAAGAACGCCTCCTCGCCGTCGTGCTGCGCACCGACGCCTTCGATCGAGCCGAGGGCCGGCAGGGGGACGTCCTTGATCTTCTTGCCGTCGGCCGCATTGTGCAGGGCCAGGCGCGACGAGGCGTCCCTGAGGTAGAGCGCCACGATCCGCCCCGAGGCGTAGTGGGCCTCCGACAGGACCGCGTCCCCCTGGGGGATGAGCAGTCTCCAGTTCGGGCGTTGCGGCTTCTTCGGATCGACGGCGAACAGGCGGTAGCGCGGCGCCTCCCAGTTCGTCAGGAGGTATAGGGTGCCGTTGACGACCTCCCCCTGGAAGAGGGCGTCGATCCCCTCCGCCACCGGGACGATCGGCGAGCCCTCCTGCCTGAGATCCTTCACGTAGATGTCCGACCGCGACCAGCCCTCCATCACCTGGAGCGTCATCCAGGCGCCGTCCGGCGAGACGTTGAGCTCGATGATCTCCTCGGGCCTCCGTGTCTCGCCGAATATCTTCGGATCCTTGGCCCACTCGGCCCCGAGGCGGTGGAAGAAGACGTGCCGGTTGTAGTTCTCCTGGCCGGCCGGCACCTCGCCGGCGGCCGGGTAGCGGGTGTAGTAGAAGCCGCTCTTGTCGGGGAGCCAGCCCAGGGAGCAGTAGCGCGTGTTCGGGATCACGTCCTGGAGCGCCTTCCCCGTGTCCACCTCGAGGATGCGCAGGGTGCTCTTCTCGTCGCCGCTCGTCGACACGCCGTAGGCCAGGAGCTTGCCGTCGTCGGTCGGATACCACCAGTCGATGGCCGCGGTGCCGTCCGTGCTCAGCGCGTTCGGATCGAGGAGGACGCGGTCCTTCCCCTTCACCCCGTCGCGCACGTAGAGAATCGGCTGGTTCTGGCTTCCCTCCCGGCGCGTGTAGAAGTACCGGCCGCGCCGGGGCACGGGGGACGTCAGGGTGCCGATCGACAGGAGGCTGGTCAGGCGGGTGCGCACCGCCTCGCGGCCGGGGCGGGCATCCAGATTGGAGCGCGTGTATCCGTTCTGCGCCTCGACCCAGGCATGGACCTCCTCGCGCTGCCCGTCCTCCAGCCAGCGGTACGGATCGACGATCCGGGTTCCATGGACGTCGTCGACGACCTCCTCGGTGCGGGTCACGGGGACCTCAGGCTTCGCGGCGGGCCCGGCCGCCGCAAGGAGGGACGGCATGAGCGCCGTCGCCAGGATCAGGATCCCGGCCGGGTACCTGGCCGGGCAGTCGATACGACTGCGGCCGCGACACGGAGCAGCCTCCGCAGGATTCATCGGGTCACCTCTAAAGAGATGTGTTCGGCCCGCAATCGGCCAGGATGCCGTCGTCGATCCATGCCTGAATCATCCTGCCGGCCCTCTCGGTCGCCTGGGCCGGAGACAGGCCGGCGGCGAGCACCTGGCAGATCCGACCGAGCGTTTCCCCCTGGAGCGCCAGCTCCAGGGCGTGCGCCTCCTCCTCGTCGAGTCCGGCATGGTACACGACCAGGTCCTTCCGCCAGACGCGGGCGGCCGTTTTTCTCCTGGCCGGATGAGGGACGGCGGCGGGGTCCGTCGCGCCTCCGTCGGCCTCGGCTTCGTCCAGGGCGCGCCAGTAGCGCACCACCTCGTGATCGAAGCGCAGGAGCGCGAACGCCGGCACGAAACGGAAGCGGGCCTCCCCGACGCTCTCCTGCGGCAGGCGCGCCAGCGCCGCGCGCGTCAGCGTCGCGGAATCGGGCGCGTCGAAGACCCCGGCGCGCGTCCATTCGAGCCGGGCCAGGTCGGCCAGGAACGGGAACCCCGCCGACGGCGCGTGCCCCGCGACGAACTCCGGGAGCCTCCGGCCGAGGTAGCGGAGTGACGGATGCTCGGACGGGTGTTGCAGGACGTAGTCGGTCACCAGGTTGTGGAAGCGTTCCGGCCCGAGCGCGGCCCGCAGCTTGGGGAAATCCTCCGCCAGGCAGTCGAGCAGGCGGAAGAAATACATGTTGGCGTAGATGTCGAGGCGCTCGACCGCCGGCAGGTTCTCGTCCCCCGCGAACACGGCGTCGACCTGCGCGGGGTCGATCCCGCCGCCCCGCCCGGAGGGCTGGTCGATCGCCGCGCGCACCCCTTCCGGCGCGGTGATCAGGGCCCAGAAGAGCTCCTGGGTCTGCTTGAGATCCGGCGGCGCCCCCGGCTTCATGCGGTCCCCCGGCCGGTCTTCACGGGCGCGGGACCGAGCGCTTCGTCCTGGATCTCCTTCGCGCGGATCGATTCCTGCTCGAGCCGCTCGAACGGCGGGATCTTGTCGTCCCATTCGACCAGCGTCGATACGGGACCGAAGCGCCGCACCGCGTCCTTGTACAGCTCCCAGACCTCGTCGATGACCGGATGGTCGTGCGTGTCGAGCAGGAAGGTCCCCTTGTTCGAGTGCCCGGCGAGGTGGAACTGCCGGACCGCCCCCTTCGGGACCCCGAGGATGTAATCGCGCGGATCGAACCGGTGGTTCTTCGCGCTCACGTAGATGTTGTTGATGTCCAGGAGGATGCCGCAGCCGGAGCGCCGGGCGACCTCCGCCAGGAACTCCCATTCCGGCATCGCCGAGTCGGCGTAGGCCACGTAGCTCGAGACGTTCTCGAGGACGAACGGGCGGCCGAGCCTCTCCTGCACGCGCTGAACGCGCCCGACCACGTGATCGAGCGCCTGGGCCGTGTACGGCAGGGGCAGGAGGTCGTGCGCCTGCCGGCCGCCGACGCCGGACCAGCAGAGATGGTCGGAGACCCAGGCCGGCTCGAACCGCTTCGCCAGCGCGTCGAGCCTGTCCAGGTACTTGTCATCGAGGGGGTCGGTCGAGCCGATCGAGAGGGACACGCCGTGCAGGACGATCGGATAGCGCTCGCGCACCCGGGTCAGGACGTCGAGCGGCCGGCCCCCGGGGACCATGAAGTTCTCGGAGATCGCCTCGAACCAGTCGACCCGCGCCGGTCCCGCCAGGATGCGGTCGAAGTGATCGCGTCTCAGGCCGACGCCGTGACCCAGAGAATCCGGATGGCCCATGGGATGGTGGGTAGGAACCGGGGGCCCCGGGCCGCCACGCGGCCCGGGAGCGCCCCGGGAATTTCTGAAACCAGCCTGCGCTATCCCTTGTTCTCTTCCTTGACCACCGTGCCGCCCTTGTCCGTGCACTCCTTCTCGGACTTCACCTTGACCCAGCCCTTGCCCTTGCACTCGTTCTTGCCGGCGCAGGCGTGGCTGCCGTCGGCGGCACCGCACTCACCGTGCCCCTTGCAGGCGTTGGCGCCGGCGCACTTCACGCTCTTGCCGGCGTCCTTCTTCCCCTCTTCTCCCGCGAACTGGTAACCACTCGCGAGCATGCCAACAACCGACGCGGCTACGACGAAACCCAGAGCCTTCTTCCCGTTCATGCGTCTGACCTCCATGCTGAGATGCCCACACTTCCGCCGGATCACCATGATTCGACGGGAGGGTGCAGGAGTATACACAAGGGACCGCGGGCAGACAAACCCGGGGCGGGCCGGGGTCCGGCGTTGACAGGAGGGGGGTGGGCGGGAGATAACACCCCATGCCGCCCCGCCGGGCCGAAGCCCTTTTCATTCTGCTGCTTGCGTCGGCGTCCTCGCTCCCGATCTGGACCGCCGGGTGCGGTCGTCCCCCGTCCGTCGCCTTCACCGTGTCCCCCGCCCCCGGGGGCGTGTCGGCGAAGCGGCTGGCCGTCACGCTTCAGGTCTCGGGCGTGTCGCGGGACGGGATCGACCTGAAAGGGTTCGCCGCCACGAGCGTCATGAGGATCTCCGACCTGACGGCGCACGCGGCGGACGGCGCTCCCCTGCCGGTCGAGGCGAAGACCGAGACAGCCCGGCTGGACAGTCGGACGATCGACCTGCCGCGATTCAGCCTGCACGGTCCCCTCCCGGCGTCGATCACCGTCCGCTACACGGTCGAGCCGGGGACCCGCGAGGGGGACGCCCACATGGGGTTCACCGGCCGGTCGCACGGGTACCTGGGAAAGGAGTTCGGCTTCGTGGTCGGCCGCGGCGTCTTCCTGCTTCCCGGCCCGGCGGAGGGGATCAGGGACATCACGGTCCGTTTCGCCGGCCTGCCGGAGGGCTGGTCGGCGCTGGTCCCCTGGACGCCCGACGGCGAGGCCTGGCGACCGGGTGTCGCGGGGGGGTACGCCGCCGAGCACCTGGTCTCGGCCGCCATCGGCCTTGGCCGGTTCCGCGAGCGCGCGTTCGACCTGGGGGCCACCCGGGTCGACCTCGCCTTCGAGACCTCCATTCCCGCGGAGGAGGAAGCTGCCGCCGCCCGCACCCTCGAGACCGCGGCCCGTTACCTGCATGACATGTTCCGGCGGGACCTGGGGCCCGCGTACCGGGTGGTCGTCCTCCCGAGGTCCCCCGAGGGGGACGCGATCGCGGGCGAAGGCTGGGCCACCGGGCAGGGAGGGACCCTCGCTCCCCTCACGGTCGAGCGGCTGCGCGGCTTTTCGTCCTCGCTGATCGACGCGTACGTGCGTCACGCGCCGTACCGGACGGAGCTCACGCGCCCGGAAGAGTTCTGGCTGGTGGACGGCCTGGAGAACCTCTACTCGTGGCGGGCGGCGGTGGCGGCCGGGATGGTTCCCGAGGAGGTCGTCTCCCGCAACCTGGGGATCGGCTACCTGGTGTCGCTGGGGATCTCGGGGGTCAATCCGGACCTCGAGGCGATCTATTCCGCTCCGGGATCGCACCGGGTGGAGAGCGAGACCCGCGCCCCCTTCGTCCTGCTGCACCTGGATCGGGAGCTCCGTTCCGCCTCCGGGGACAAGGAAGGTCTCGACCCGGTCATCGGCCGTGTTTTCGGCAGGAGCGGCGCCTCGTCGTTCTGGGCGGCGGTTCCCGACGTGCGCCCCGGATTCCGCGAGGAGTTTCGCGCGCGCTACGTCCAGGGGAAGGAGATGATCCCCCTGGCGAAGGCGTACACCCTCGAGCCGGCCCGGGAGAAGCCGGACCCGCCCGCGGGGCCGGTGGTGCGCCGCCTGACCTGGCTCCTGACGGGCGACACGCAGGGGTACCTCGAGAACTGCGGCTGCAAGGTCAACCAGTCGGGGGGCGTGGCGCGCCGGGCGACGGCGCTGGCGCGGCTGCGGGCCCGGGATCCCGGGGCGCTCCTGATCGACGCCGGCAACCTGTTCAACCGGCCCGACAAGCAGATCGAGCTCGACTATCTGACCCGGCAGGAGCAGGGACTGTACCTGCGCACGCTCGACATGATGGGCTACCAGGCGGCCGCCATCGGCACGACCGAGATGACGCGCGGGCTCGACTATTTCCGGGAGCAGACCGGGCGCCTGCGGGTCCCCTTCCTGGCCGCGAACATCACGCGGGACGGCCGGCCGATCGCCCCCCCCTCCCTCGTCCTGCGATCGGGGGGGCTGAGGGTCGGCCTGATCGGGATCTTCGAGCCCCCCTTCGGGAAGGCGGCGCCGGGGCTGTTCGAGGAGAACTCGCGCCCGCTGAAGTTCGCCGACCCGATCGAGGCGCTCGGCCGGGAGTCCGCGGCCCTGCGGGGCCGGGCCGACCTGGTGGTGGCGCTCGGGCGCCTCACTCCGTACACCGCGCGGCGCGCGGCCTCCGCCGTCGCCGGCCTCGACGCCATCGTGTCCAGCGACAACCAGGCGCTGATCCGCGCCGACGATCATCCCGATCACGTGCATCACGAGGACGGTCCGGGTTTCGTGGGACGGACCCTTCTGGCCTACACGAACCTCTCGCAGTACGGGCTGGTGAGCGTGCGCCTCGGCCTCGACGCGCACGGGCGGATCGCCGCGGCCGAGTTCGAGGATCACTGGCTCTACGAAGACACCCCCGACGAGCCGCGGGTGCGGCGGGCGCTGGACCTGTTCTACGACCGGGTCGGAAAGGAGGCCGCCGCGCAGGAGGCCGTCCCGCCGCTCTTCGCCGGCGACCCGGCGCGCCTGACCGGGAAGTACGTGGGGGCCGCGGTATGCGCCGAATGCCACGCCCCGGAGATGGCGCAGTGGCGCCGCTCCCGGCACGCCTCCGCGTTCAAGACGCTCCTCGATCGGCACCGCCACTTCCAGCCGAAGTGCGTCGCCTGCCACGTCGTCGGCTACGGGACGCCCCACGGCTACCGCCTCGGATCGCCTAGCGAGGCCCTGGCCAACGTGCAGTGCGAGGTCTGCCACGGCCCCGGGGCGGAGCACGCCGCGGCCCCCGCGGCCGGCAATATCCGGCGCGCCGTTCCGGCCGAGGTCTGCCTGGAGTGCCACACCCCCGATCATTCCGACCATTTCGTCTATAATGACCGCCTGCCGAAGGTGAAGCACGACTACTTCGAATGACCCGCGAAGGAGGTCCGCGATGCGCAAGACCCTGAAGTTCGCCCTGAGGTTCGTGGCCGTGATCGCCGTGGTCGCCCTGATCCAGGTGGCGCTGGTGGCTCCGCCGCCGGCCGGGAATCCTTACGCGTCCGCGCTGTCCAACGTCTCGGTCGGCTCGGCCTACGCCTTCCCGATGAACTGCCCCAACAATTCCTGCGGCGGCAAGAAGGGCTGCCGAGCCGATCACGGCTTCTACTGCACCACCTCGAGCGGCGGCTGCCAGACCAGCAAGTGTCTCTAGTTGCGTTGACCTAGACAGCCCCTGGACCGGCCACTCCCCCGCCGCCGGAGAGGGCATCTCTGTCCCTATGCATCCTTCGGCAGGAAAGCGCGGCGTCGTTCCCATCGATCGCAACCGGCGGAACCGGACGGGCCTGCGAGTCGCGGTGTGCCTGGCGACCGTCCTCGCCGTCGCGGCGGTCGCCCTTCCCTCCGGGCTCTCCCTCCTGGATGCCGCTTCCCCCGTCGCAGCCGGCGCGTCGATCGACGCCCTGCTGCGCGGAGGCCGGTATGAAGAGGCGCTCGCCGCGGCGCGGGCGAGCCTGGTGGCCGCCGAGACGCAGCATGGGCCGGATGCGCCGGGGACCGCCGACGCCATCGATCGCCTCGTCGATGTGCTCTGGCGGACCGGCCGGACGGTCGAGCCGGCCACACGGACGCTCGCCGAGCGGGCCGCGGCCATCCGCCGATCGCGGGCGGACGATGCGGGCCTGGCCTCGAGCCTCACGAATCTCGGGATCGTGCAGGCGGCCGCGGCGGAGTTCCGGCCCGCCCAGGAATCGCTCGAGGAGGCCCTGGCGCTGAGGCAGAAGGTGTCGGGTCCCGACGCGCCGAACGTCGCCCTCGTGAAGGAGCGCCTGGCGGCCCTGCTGGCGAACGTCGGGAACGCGGGGCGCGCGCGAGAGCTCCTGGATCAGGCGGTCGCCGCGCTGGATCGCGATCCGGTCGCCCATGGCGCCGACCTGGCGGCGGCTCTCACCACCCTCGGCGGGTTCCTGACCACCCGCGGCGATCTCGCGGGCGCCCGGGACGCCCTGTCACGGGCCCTGGAGATTCGCACCGGCCTGTTCGGGCCCGACCATCCCGAGACGGCCGCCACGCTCTACCGGCAGGCGTACCTGAAGCGCAAGGAGGGGGACACGGTCGGCGCCCTGGACCTGGTCCGCCGCGTGGTGGCGATTCGCGAGGCGAACCTGGCGGCCGGCAGCAACGAGATCGCCTCGGCGCTCGGCCTGTCCGCCGACCTGCGCTTCGATCGCGGCGATCTCCCCGGCGCGCGCGCCGACATCCGCCGGGCCCTCGACATGCGCCGGGCCGCCCTGGGCCCGAAGCACCCGATGGTGGCCACCAGCCTGAAGACGCTGGCCGGTATTCTCCTGGAAGCCGGAGACTACGCCGACGCCAGGCCGCTCTTCGAGCAGACCCTCGCGATCGAGCGCGAGGGGCTCGGGCCGGAGCATCCCCAGGTGGCGCTCACCATGACCTACCTGGGCGACGTGCTCTTCAAGACCGGTGATCTCCACGCGGCCGTCGTCCAGTACGAGCAGGCGCTTCTGATCGCGGAGAAGAAGCTCCCGTCGGACCATCCGCAGCGGACCATGCTCGTCGCGAGCCTGGCGAACACGCTCGCGCAGCTGGGGCGGGAGGACGAGGCCCGCACGCGCCTGCAGGGAGCCCTCGCGAGCCTCGAACGCTCCCTGCCTCCCGATCATCCCCAGGTGGGCGTGGTTCTCCAGCTCCTGGCGGAGAGCTTCGAGCGCACCGGAGACTACGAGCACGGCGCGGACCTGCTGGTGCGCGCCCGCGGCATCTTCGAGTCGCGCGGCCCGGACAGCTTCAACGAAGGCGAGGTGCTCAAGGTGCTCGGGACGATCCGGCGCGGCCAGGGGCGCCTGCAGGAGTCCGGCGACGCCTTCGCGCGCGCGGTGGCGATCTACGAGCGGGGCGCCGGCCCCGACCATCCGATGGTGGCCGACATCCTCACGGAATGGGGCATGACGCTCTGGCGGTCCGGGGACCGGGGGCGGGCCGTGGAATGCTCGCTCCGGGCCTCGCGGATACGCCGCGAAGCGCTCCACAACGCCAGCGGGTACATGTCCGAGCGGGAGGCGCTGCGCTATCGCTCCCGGAACGACGACGCGCTCGACCTGGCGCTCTCCGCGCTCGCGTCCGGCGCGGAGGAAGGCTCGCTCGGCGACGGGATCGTCGATCGTGTCTGGGACGAGGTGATCCGGTCCCGGGCCCAGGTCCTGGACGAAGTGGCCTCGCGCGAGCGCCTCGCGCATGCCTCGGTCGCTCCCGAGGGCGGGGCCCTGGTCTCGAGCCTGGAGGAGGCCCGCACCCGCCTGGCGCGCCTGACTCTTGCGCTGTACGGCGCCGGCGGCAAGAACGTGAGCGCCGGAGCGGTGGAGGAGGCCCGGCAGAACAAGGAGGCCGCCGAGAGGGCGCTGGCGGCCTGGAGCGCGGTCTACCGGGAGACGCAGTCCTTGCGGGACGTCGGGTCGCGGGAGATCCGCGCCGCGCTCCCCTCGCGGTCCGCGCTCGTCGCGTACTTTCGTTACGGTCGCCATGCCCTGCCGGTCCCCGCGGGCGGGACGGCGCCTGCACCGGCCCCTCCCGCCAGCGTGCCGTCCTACATCGCGGTGGTGCTGAGAGCGTCTCCCGCCGAATCGGCGGTCCTGCCCCTGGGCCCGGCCGACAAGATCGAGGCCCGCGTTCGGGAATGGCGGAAGGAGGCCGGCGCTCCGCCGGTCGACCGCGACGACCTGTCGCGCTACCGGGCCGCCGCCTCGAGCCTGTCGAGGGCGATCTGGCGGCCGATCGCCCCCCTCGTCGGAGACGCCGATCTGGTTCTCGTCGTCCCCGATGGGGCCCTGCAGTTCGTCAGCTGGGGAGCGCTCCCCGGAGCGTCGGGAAAGTACGTGGAAGAAGGACCGGCGCTCGTCCACGTGCTCTCGGCCGAGCGGGACGTGGCCCGGACCGGAGTCCAGTCCCCGCAGGGGAAAGGCCTCCTCGCCCTGGGCGGCCCCGATTTCGATGCCGCGATCCCCGAGGCGGGCCGGGGGCCGGCCGCGGCCCCCTGCGCGACGTCCAACTTGCGGTTCGACGCCCTGCCGGACGCCGCCGCCGAGGCGCGCGACGTCGGCAGACTGTGGTCGGCGGGCGACGGCTCTGCGCCGGATCCGTCAAGCCCCGTCACCGTGCTCACCGGCGGCGGCGCAAGCGAGAGCGCCTTCCGGAGCCTGGCCCCCGGCCGCCGCGTCATCCACCTGGCGACGCACGGCTTCTTCCTCGAGCACGGATGCCCCGGGACTCCGGGGGCGCGCCCGGAGGCGCCGGATGCCGAGAGCGCCCTCCTGCGCGCGGGACTGGCGCTCGCCGGGGCCAACAGCGGCTGGAGCGCGGAGAGCGCCGCCGGTGCGCGTGACGGCCTGCTGACCGCGGAGGAGATCGCCTCGGTCGACCTGCGTGGCGTCGAATGGGCGATCCTGTCAGCCTGCGGGAGCAGCCTGGGATCCGTGGAGGCCGGCGAAGGGGTCCTGGGACTCAGGCGCTCCTTCGAGATTGCCGGGGCGCGATCCCTGATCACCAGCCTCTGGACGCTGGACGACCATACGACCCGCGAATGGATCCACGCCCTCTATGAGGCCCGCCTCAAGGGGGCCTCGACGGCCGGCGCCGTCCGCGAGGCCGACCTGGCCGTCCTGCGGGCCAGGCGGCGCGCCGGCCTCAGCGATCACCCCTACTACTGGGCGCCGTTCGTCGCCGCAGGGGATTGGCGCTAGGAGCCTGCGGCGCCGTCAGTCCCCCACCACGAACGGAAAGCGCAACGAGGTCTCCGTCGTGCCGGCGGCCCCAGGCGCGGCATCCATCCCGCGGCGGAGCACGATGGAATACGACCCGGGCGCCGTCAGGAGGGACCGGGAGATCACCAGGGTCACGCGGCCGAACGCGTCGATCTTCACCGGCCCCCCGGAAAGGGCCGTGACGCGGCCCGACGGATCGGTCAGCTCGAGCCGGTCCGCGGGGCCGGGACGTTCGGGCAGGAGCAGCGCGATCACCACCGTGTCCCCGGCGGCTCCGGCCGGCAGGCGCGGCGACGCGGTGCCGGAGCGCGTCGGTCCCCCCTTGAGATCGAGGTAGACGGCGGCGCTCATCCGCCCCGGCGGCGCTTCGGGGCCGACGGTCGCGTCGGCGACCTGCACGGGTTCGGCGGTCGGGGACGCCGGAAGCCCGACGCGGCGCTCCGCGGCGCCATCCCCCCGGCCCGCCGCGAGCCACCAGATACCGAGCGCAGGGACCGCCACGGCGAGCGCCGCGGCGAGCGCCAGGGGGGCCTTCTTCAAGAGCGGGCGCCCCGGGCGCGCTTCGTCCAGGAGCGGCAGGGGCGTGGCCCGGACGACTTCCGCGATTCCGGAGAGCATCTCGACCTCGGCGTCGCAGACCGGGCACCCTCGTACGTGCTCGCGGACCTGCTCTTCCTCGGTCTCCGAAAGGCTGCCGTTCACGTGAAAGGGCAGCAGGACATTGACCGGATGAGAACAACTGTTTGCAGACATCATCTCCCTCCGCGACGAAACAGATGTCCGAAGCGCCGCAGAAGCCGGTTCTTGCAGCGCATGACGCGTGTCTTGACGGCGCTCTCGCCCACCCCGAGGCGCCTGGCTATCTCCGCATACGAGAGGTTCTCCCTGAACACCAGTCCCAGGATCAACCGATCCATTTCGGGGAGCGACTTCATCATCTTCAACGCCAGGTCGCGGCTCTCTCCGGCCGACTCCGGCGACGCGTCCGCCGGCAGGCGATCCTCGACCCCATCCAGGGACTCTTCGCGCAACCCATGTCTCCGGTTGCGCCGCTCGGCGTCGATGCGCGTGTTCATCGCGATCCTGTGCACGTACGTGCGCAGCGCCGATCGTCCATCGAACCGCCCGTCGCGCAGGTTGGCGAGGACCTTCGCATGTACCTCCTGGCGCAGGTCCTCGAGGTCGAGCCCCGTCCGCGGAGCCCGGCTTCGAAGCGCGGCGTCGATCCACCGG
>DATNEZ010000297.1:0-5116 GCA_035606645.1 Binatia bacterium | reverse complement strand
GCATCGGCACCCCGTGGTTCCAGAACGGCGGGGCCGGCATCTGGCACACCGGGGACGGCGATCCCGCAACGCCGCTTGCGAACGCCAACGCCTGCGACGGGTACCCGTTCCCGAGCCAGGCGCAGACTCCGGACATGACCGAGATCTACTTCGACGTCCTGCACTCCTCGATCGTCGCGAAGGTGAACCAGCTCAGCGACGCGCGCGGCTTCCCGTACACCGTCGAGTTCCAGCGCCTCGGCTTCAACATGAACATCCAGACGGCGGACTATTCGGGCGGCAGCATCGACCTGGACAACGACATCGACAGCGACGCCAGGAACTGCCTGCTGTGCATGTACATCTACACACGCTTCCCGGACCTGTACACGCTCGCGGTGTTCCATACGTACAACCAGGGGATCACCCCGGTGAGCAGCGTGTCGCAGCGGACGTTCGGCACGCTGACCGATCCGGACGCCTCGTTCGCGCAGAACCGGGTGATCAACGGGGACGAGACCGGGTTCACCGCCTTCACCACGAACACCAACCCCGACAGCGCCAATCCGATCCCGCCCGCCGATCCGGACTTCCTCCCCTACCCGCTGCCCGGAGCGCCGCAGGTCTGCGTCCCCGGCTGCGCCATTCCGGCGGAATGCTGCGAGCAGAACACGGTGGCGGGGCCCGAGCGCAATTTCGACATGAGCCTGCTGGACTACGACGACGGGCAGATCGTCATGAGCATCGGTCCCGGCCAGCCCGAGCCGATCGGGGCGTTCTCCCCCGGGCCGGCCGGCACGAGGTGGCAGATCGGCCTCGGCTTTTACGCCCAGGAGAACAGCGCGGCCCGCTCCGACTACGGCATCGGGTTCGACGATCCGGTCCTGGAGTGGGACGAGGTCCACCCGCGGGACGAGGGCGCCTTCGTGCCTCCCCACGTGCCGGCCTGCGGGCGCTTCGGCGGCGCCGGCCAGCCGGCCGGCCAGCCCTGCGCCACGCTGGCGGTCGACCGCCTCACTCTCTACGAGTGCAACGGGACGGTTGAGATCACGGTGAACGATCCGCGGCGATCGGCGCAGCCGAGCGTCCCGGTATTGGGGGTCACCGACTCGGACAATGTCTCGGTGCCCACCGGGGTGATCCAGGCTCTGCACCCGCGCAAATCGTTCTCCATTCCGGCGGTGTCGGGCCAGCCCGGCCTGTTCCGCGGCCGCGTCACCCTGGGCTCCCTGTTCGACAATCCGGACATCCTGGTGGCCGGCATCAACGACTCGAACATGACCTTCTACTACCTCGACCCCGAGTGCGACGGGGACGTCGACGGATCCGCGGGCGAGAGCTCGTTCTCCAACCTGGACAACGACGGCATTCCGTCGCCGCCCGACAAGTGCCCGTTCGACTACAACCCGCTGCAGGAGGACGTCGACTCCGACGGCGTCGGCGACCTGTGCGACGACTGCCCGGGCGTCGCGGACGCCGGCCAGCTCGACTCGGACGCGGACGGCGTGGGGGATGCCTGCGATTTCGACGACATCGACTTCGACGGTCGCGTGAACTCCATCGACAACTGCCCGGACGTCTACAACCCGGCACAGGTGTCCGCCGGCGGGGGATCGTCGCGCGGCGCGGCCTGCAGCGGCTCGGGCGACCGGGACGGGGACGGTCAGCAGGACCGGCTGGACAACTGCGTCCGCACCGCGAACGGGGCCCAGGTCGACACCGACAACGACGGGGTCGGAGACGCCTGCGACGGCGACTGCCTGAATCCCCGGCCGTCGACCCTGGCGGTCGGATCGTGCAGCCTGATCAACGAGACGGTCTGTTCGACGAGCGTCCCCTGCCCGAACGCCGGCACCTGCAGCAACAACCCGGCCGGCCTGTGCTACGTCAACCAGGACTGCGGCGGAGGCGGGGCGACCTGCGGCAGCTTCGTGCCGCAGACCTGCCAGAGGACGGGGCTCATCAACGATGGATCGTGCGGCACGGTCCAGGACGACGCCGACGGGGACAGCGTGACGGACAGCATCGACAACTGCCCCGGCATCGCCAATCCGGCGATCATCCCGGGGACCACGCGCCAGGCGGACGCCGATCGCGACGGGCGGGGCGACCCGTGCGATCCGCCGCAGACCGTGGACGACGACAACGACGGCCTGCCGGACGACGCGGTGAGCTTCACCACGCAGATCGCCTGCCGGAAGCTGCCCGTGCCGTCGCTCGTCGTGGTGCCCTCTGGCGTGCGGGATCTCAACGGCGACCACGACCTGTTCGCGGACGCCGGCGAGGTGGCGCGCCTGACGGTCTTCGTGAAGAACAACAGCACCATCGATCTCACCGGAGTCAACCTGATCCTGGGCTCGAGCGATCCCGACATCTCCTGCGTGACCAAGGGAACGGTGGTCATCCCGTCCCTGCCGGCGGGGGCGACGGTGGACACCTCCAGCGCGGGGATCAACACGCCCCCCGGCGCGGGCGAATTCGAGTTCGTGGTCTCGCAGGCCACCAGCACCACCAGTCCGACCAGTCCGGCCAAGGGAGATTTCGTGGTGACGCAGTCCAGCAACGAGGCGGTCGGCACGGCGACCCGATCGGCCATCCAGCTCGTGCTCGACGTGGATGCTCCGACCGGCGGGGTGCCTGCCCGGGTGGCCGGCAGCGACAACCTGATGGGGACGTCGGACGACGGCGTCATCCGGGAGAGCTTCGACCTGGATCGGAACGGCGACGGCGTGTTCAGCCTCGACAGCCTCTGCCAGGTCCTGCCCGGGCCCGACCCGGCCGGGCCGACCGGCTGCGCGCAGAACACCGCGGGCGTCAAGAACGACACCATCGGGGTCTGGGTGTCGACCGCCCCCGGAGGCATCAACGTCCTCTCCGCGGTCGGCTGCGCCGGGTTCTTCGTGCCGCCGCAGGACCTCGCCTGCGCCATCGATCCGGACAACGACATGGACTGGCACATCCACTGCCCGCCGGGCGCGTCGCAGGCGACCTGCCCGAACTCGACGGTCCACCAGACCCCGCTGAACGACGGCCTCGCCTACGACGGCAGCAACTCCCTGCACTGGGGCCATCACCTGGATCTGAACAACAAGATCATGGACACCACGCGCCTCCGGCAGCTGGCGGCGTTCATGACCAACCCGGTCAACCTCACGCCCCTCCCCGGCCTCGGAGATCTCGAGCTGTCGTTCTTCCACATCGCCGCGATGATGGACAACAACTGGAGCGGCGTACCGATCGGCCAGGCGAACGATTACGGGGACGTGCAGATCCAGGTCGACCGCAACCCGAACCCCGGCACGGACGACTGGGGCACGTGGGACAAGCTGGCGCCGTTCGAGAACGTCTACGACCACATTCCCTACATCTGGTCGTACTACCGGGTCGCCGCCACGTACTGCAACCTCACTCCGGCGGATACCGGAAGCGCCCCGTACGCGCCGCGCGGCGTCCACGAGACCCTGTGCTACCCGCTGGGCGTCTGGTCGAGCTGCGGCAATCCGCGCGACACCACCGGGACGTTCCAGTGTCCAGGGCCGGGAGTCCCCGGCACGGTCGCCTCGAGCACCGGAGCGCTCTGGGTCCAGACCCGGTTCAACCTGTCGTCCTATCTGGGGCAGAGGGTGCGCGTCCGCTGGATCGCCCAATCCTGGGAGTTCGACTGCTGCGACCAGTCGTACGACGAGATCGGCTCCTGGGCCGGGACCATCGGCGACGAAGGCTGGTACCTGGACAACATCGCGATCACCGGGGCGCTGCAGAGCCAGGCGGTGCCCCTGGCCGACGCCAAGACGCCGCCGGCCGGAGCCTGTCCCGGCAAGGCGTGCGACGCCACCCAGGGGGACAGCGGCTTCAACGTGACGCTGTCGGTCACCGAGGAGCAGGCGGACGGTCTCGTCGTGGCGGGCGAGAAGCTGGTCGTGTCGGCCGCGGGCACGACCAATCCCGGCGGCTGCGTCGGAGGGGGCGCGCAGTTCCGGTTCTTCCGGGACAATCTCGTCGTGCAGGACTGGTCTTCCACGCCGACTTGCGTGGACACCCCGGGCGCCGACGCGGTCTACCGCGTCCAGGTCCGCTGCAGCCTCGACGCCACGTGCACCAGCAGCGCCACGGCATCGGCCTCGAACAGCCGATCCCTCCAGGTCTACAGCGGCGACGGCAACGACATCTTCCTCTCCCTGTCGCACGACCGGGCGAGCGGCGTCACGACCCTGTCCTGGCCGGCGCGGCTCCAGCCGCCCGCCGTGTCCGGATTCGAGGTGTACCGTGGCACGCAGACGGACGACGGGCTGTCCACCACGGCGGCCGTCCCCGACACGCCGTTGGCCACACTCACGTCGATGTCGTGCTTCCTGGCCAACGGTGCTCCGGGCACGAACGTGACGACCACCACGACCCTGCAGCCCGCGGCGAACACGAGCCTGTACTTCCTGGTCGGACACAATCCGCTCACCGCGGGCGCCCAGGCGGCTCTCGGCCGGCGCAGCGACGGGACCCTCCGTCCGCTCGCGCCGAGCTGCCCTTGAAAATGCCCGACGACCGTGGAGGCGCCCGATCGCGGGTGGGGCGCTGACACTGGCCTGCGTCCGTCCGCGGACAGGTCGAGGGCCTCGATCCGGCAGATCCAGGGGTTGGCTCGGTGATTTTGCGAGGGAATTGACTCGCCAGGCAGGGCGAATTGACCGTGGCATGATCCTTTCTATAGGAGCCTCCGTCCGCGTCGACGGAGGCTTCCATGTTCGTGCCACCACGCTGCCCGTATCCCGTCTGTTCCACTCCGCTCGACCCGGCCGCGCCGTTCTTCCATCGTGACGGCCTGTACCACCCGCGCTGCCGGGCGCATCCGGTGCAGCGCTTCCGCTGCCGGATCTGCCGGCGGCGCTTCTCCCGCCAGTCGTTCCGGGCCGACCGCAACCAGAAGAAGCCGCACCTCAATGCGGCGTTCCTCCGCCTGATGCTCGCCTGCGTGGCGCAGCGGCAGGCGGCCCGCGTCCTCGGTGTCGCCCGTCGCACCGTCGAGCGCCGTTTCCTCTGGCTCGCACGCCATGCCGCGGAGTTCCACGGCAACCGGCTCGCGGCCCTGGAGGGCCCCTTCATGCTGGACGAGCTCGAGACCTTCGAGGGGAACCGCTACCAG
>DATNEZ010000295.1:0-8026 GCA_035606645.1 Binatia bacterium | reverse complement strand
GGGATGGGGCCTGCTCACGCAGATCCCCCTGCCGGGAGGCGGCAGGATCGGCGTCTACCAGCCCCGTCATGCGCGTCCCCGACCCATGCCCGCGAAGAAGAAGTCGCGGGCCCCCGCGCGGCGCCCCGCGAAAAAACCCGCCCGCGACAAACGAAACTCTCGCTAGAAGCCTTGCCCCACCGACGATCCCGGCGCCTGGCCTCAGCTCGTCCACCCATCGCCCGTTTGCCCGCGCCAAAAATGTGCGCTAGGGTGGAAGGTCGTTCCATCCAACGGGGCGGGTCGGTTTCCCCGCCGGGGAGGTCACGATGAACTGGAAACGCACCGCGATAGCGCTCGCCGCATTCGCTCTTCTCGTCGTTCCGGCTCATGCAGGCAGCTTCGGTCTCTACGGCTCGTACTGGGACTCCAACGATGCCGACAGCAGCAAGGGGTACGGGGTCCGCGCCGGCTTCTCCTTCGTCAAGCGCCTCGAGCTGGACTTCCACGGCACCTACTATCCGAGCTTCACCACCGACGTCAATGGACAGATGGTCGACGTCAAGGCCAAGCCGGTCGACGGCGGTCTACGCGTCAATCTGCTCCCCGACGGACCGCTCAATCCCTACGTGGGAGCCGGCGTCTCCTACTTCTCCCTCGACACCGATCAGGGAGAGATCGACAACAAGACCGGCATCTACGGCCAGGCCGGCCTGGAGTTCGGCGGCGAGGGGTCCCACTTCTTCGTCGAGGCGCTGTGGAGGAAGATCGACACCACCATCACCCTCGCGTCGTTCGATCGGGACACCAAGCTCGACGGCCTGGCGGCGAACGCCGGCTTCTCCTGGCGCTGGGGCAAGTAGTCTCCCGGGGCTCGAGTCCCCCGGCGCCCGGCCCGTTCTTTCATAGTAGACTGGCGCCAGGATGCCATTCGCCTTCACGATCGACA
Organism: Binatia bacterium; assembly: GCA_035606645.1. GTDB lineage: Bacteria > Acidobacteriota > Polarisedimenticolia > Gp22-AA2 > Gp22-AA2 > Gp22-AA3. The sequence goes on along the minus strand of DATNEZ010000295.1, from coordinate 7,098 downwards.
CGTCGCGGCGTCTGGTGCTCTCCCGTGGCTGGGGCGTCCTGACCGATCGCGAGCTCGTGGCGCATGTCCGCGCCCTCGCCGCCGACCAGCGCTTCAGGCCGGACCTCCACCAGCTGTGCGATTTCGTCGACGTGACGGACGTGAAGGTCACCGCATCCGGCGTCCGGGAGATGACCGGTCTGAATCCATTCGGCGCCGGCGCCCGGCGCGCCATGGCGGTCTCCAGCGACGTGGCCTACGGCATGGCACGCATGTACCAGATCATGCGGGAGGATGCGCCGGACGAGGTGGAGGTCTTCCGGGACATCGATTCCGCCCTCGAATGGCTCGGCGTGGCCGAAGCGAAAACGGAGCTGCTCCGGACCCTATCTGAACTGCCCCCTCTCCCGGACACGGGCCGGGCCGAATAGCCGCCTGCGGGAGTAGAATGCCCGCACGATGCCCGGCGGCTACATCATCGATTCGGCGCGATCCCTGGTCCTGTCCCGCGCCTGGGACGTCCTGACGGGAGCCGATCTGATCCGGCACGCGCGCATTCTGGCCGCCGATCCCGGCTTCCACCCGCATTTCAGCCAGCTCTGCGACATGCGCGATGTCACGGAGATCCGGGCCGACGCGGCCGCGATCCGGGAGCTGGCCGCCCTGAATCCGTTCGGGGCCGGTTCCCGACGCGCCCTGGTGGTCGCGTCCGACGTGGTGTTCGGCATGGCCCGCATGTACCAGATCCTGACGGAGCCCTCTCCCGACGAATTCGAGTTGTTCCGGGACTTCGACAAGGCCCTGGACTGGCTTGGCGTGGCCGATGCGAAGGCGGAGCTGCTCCGGGGCCTTTCCGAAGCCCCCGCCCTGCCCGAAGCGATTTGATCGCCGCGCCCGGCGCCTCGAATCCCGCCCGGCGGCGCGTGGTCGTGATCGGCGCGGGGGCCGCGGGATCGATGGCCGCGATCTTCGCCGCCACGTCGGGGGCCGAGACACTCCTGCTCGAACGGACGCCCGACGGCGGCCGCAAGATCCTGATCAGCGGCGGCGGGCGGTGCAACATCCTGCCGGCCCGGGTCGACGAATCCCGCTTCGTGACCGACTCGTCTCCTCACCTCCTGCGCAAGATGGTCCGCTCCTGGCCGCTCCGCGAGCAGGTCGCCTTCTTCGAGAAGGAGATGGGCATTCCCCTGGCCGAAGAGCAGGAGTCGGCCAAGCTGTTCCCGGTTTCGAACCGCGCCAGGGACGTGCGCGACGGGCTCCTGGATCTCGCGGCCCGCCGGGGCGTGAGCGTGCTCACCGGCACGACGGTCACCGATTTCGCGCCGGGCCCGGAGGGCTGGCGCGTCGAGCGGGCGGAGGGGCCGCCGCTCCTGGCGGACGCCGTCGTCGTCGCCACCGGCGGGCTCTCCGTCCCAACCACCGGCAGCGACGGTATCGGCCTCGACGTGGCCGGGCGTCTCGGACATGCGGTTCACCCGACCTACGCGGCGCTCACCCCCATCACCGCCGAGCCGGCCCCGTTCGCGGCCCTGGCGGGCGTGTCGGCGACCGTCACGCTGAGCGCCCGCGGCTCCGGCCGCAAGGCAGATGCGACCGGCGGGTTCCTGTTCACGCACAAGGGCTACAGCGGGCCCGTGGTGCTCGACGTCTCGCATGTCGCGGTGCGCTCGCGCCAGGAAAACGGGCCGCCGGCGCGTCTCCTCGTCCGCTGGACGCGACTGGACGAGAGGGCGTGGGAGCTCGCCTTGCGTCCCGGGGTCTCACGCACCGTCGTTGCGGCGCTCCGCGCCGAGCTTCCGGAACGTCTTGCGGGCGCCTTGCTCGAGGTCGCCGGGGTCGCTCCCGCCCGGTCCCTCTCGGAGCTGCGCCGCGCCGAGCGGCTGCGGCTGATCGAGACCCTGGTCCGGGGGGAGCTGCCGTGGACGGGGGACGAAGGGTACCGCAAGGCCGAGGTGACCGGCGGCGGCGTGAGCCTCGCCGAGATCGACCCGCGCACGATGGAGAGCCGCCGGCACCCGGGCCTCTTCCTGTGCGGCGAGATGCTCGACGCCTTCGGGCCGATCGGCGGCTACAACTTCCTCTGGGCCTGGGCGACGGGACGGGCCGCCGGCCTCGGCGCCGTGGCATAATCCGCGCCATGGATCTCCGCTGGTACGAGACCTTCTTCCAGGGCATCGTCCTGGACATGTGGCACAAGGCGAGGCCGCCCGAGCAGACGCGCCTCGAGGCCGATTTCCTGGCGCGCGCCCTGCGGCTGCGGCCGGGGGACCGGGTGCTGGACGTCCCGTGCGGCGCCGGCCGGCACGCCCTCGAGCTGGCCTCGCGTGGCTTCGCGGTGACCGGCGTCGATCTCTCGAAGGAGCAGATCGACATGGCGCGGGCGGCTTCGGCCGCCGCACGGCTGAGCGTCGAGTGGCGCCAGGCCGACATGCGGGAGCTCCCCTGGCGATCCGAGTTCGCCGCCGCCTACTGCTTCGGGAACAGCTTCGGGTACATCGAGCCGGCGGGGCTCAAGGAGTTCGTCGGGGCGATCTCCCGGGCGCTCAAGCCCGGCGCCCGCTTCGTGCTCGACAGCGGCATGACCGCCGAGTCGATCCTGCCGAACCTCGTCGAGCGGGAGTGGGCGAAGGTCGACGACATCCTGTTCCTCGAGGAGAACCGCTACCACGCCGTGGAAGGGTGCTACGAGACGACCTACACCTTCGTGCGCGGGGGGGAGACCGTCACGCGGACGGGGCTGCACTGGGTGTACACGCTCCGTGAGATCCGCGGCCTGCTCGCCGAGGCGGGCCTGGTCGCCGAGGATCCGTTGAGCTCCCTCGACGGCGCCCCGTTCCAGGCCGGGTCGCACTACCTCATCCTGGCGTCCACCAAGACTTGAGCGGGCCCGCGCGCTTGCGGACCCGGGCCGCCAGAGCAAGGAAACGCTGGGAGCTTAGCCCGCCGGCTGGATGTCGAAGGCCAGGCGCCGGTGCGCCTTCCGCAGCGCCGCTTCGACCTTCGCGGGGCTCGAGGCGCGCGCGAAGAGGAACCCCAGGTACGACGACCCCTCCGGCAGCGGCACCAGAGGCTTGCCGAGAGTGGCGCTGATGGTGACCTCCTCGATCCCCTTCACGTCCCGCGCCTCCTGAAGGCCCGAGACGCCGCGCAGGATTCCCGCGCGCGGGATCGGGATCATCATGACCCCGGCGGGCCGCGCCTCCCGCCTCAGCCGCGTGACGTCGCGCCCCAGGGCGTGCATCAGGATGACCTCCTCGAGCGACAGGCCGGTCGAGAAGCGCAGGGCGCGCGAGCAGAGCCCGCCGATCGACCGCGCCGCCAGCTCGATCAGCCAGGGGCCGCGGGCGTTCAGCCGCAGCTCGGCGTGCACCGGGCCGGTGGTGAGGCCGAGGGCGCGAGCGGCCCGGGCCGTCAGGGCCTCGATCGCCCGGCGGCTCTTCGCCGGCAGGCGGGACGGGGTCACGTAGAGCGTCTCTTCGAAGAAGGGCCCGTCGAGCGGGTCCGGCTTGTCGAACAGGGCCAGGACCTTGAGGCGCCCCTCGACGAGCAACCCTTCCAGGGCGAGCTCGACCCCGGGGACGAACTCCTCCACGAGGACCAGGCGGGCGGCGTCCCCTCCCCTGTCCCGGACGTCCGGGTCTCCGAGCAGCGCGGCGATGCGCCGGAAGGCGGCGACGAACTGCTGCGGGTCGTCGGCGCGGATCACGCCGCGGCTGGCGGCCAGGAACGTCGGCTTCAGGACGCACGGAAACGTCTGCCGCCGGGCGGCCGTAGCCGGATCGTCGTCGAGCGTCAGCAGATCGTACCGCGGCGTCCGGATGCCCGCGGCGTGCAGGATGCGACGCAGGCTGTCCTTGCGCCGCGCGGCGCGCGCCGCCTCGGGCGGGTTGTGGGGCAGGCCGAGCCGGGCGGACGCGGCCGCCGCCACAACCGCGCTCTCGTCGTCGGTCGGGACGATGGCCGCCAGAGGATGGGCGGCGGCGAAGTCGGCGATCCGTGCCGCGGAGACCTCTGGATCGCGCTTGTCGAGCGTCACGCCCCGGGCCGGCTGCAGGTCCTGGAGCGCCTGCCTCCGGTCGGAGCCGACGACGGTCTCGACGCCGAGGCGCGCCGCCGCCTCGATGAAGTCGCGGGCGCGGTACGTCGTCGTGGGCAGAAGCAGCAGCACGCGCGCCGGCGGTTTCAGGCCCTGTCGTCCATCGGGATGTAGTCGCGGCGGGTCGCGCCGGTGTACACCTGGCGCGGGCGGGCGATCTTCTGCTCGGGATCGAGGAGCATCTCCTCCCACTGGGCCAGCCAGCCGCAGGTGCGCGGGATGGCGAACAGGACCGGGAAGGTCTCCACGGGGAAGCCCATGCTCTGGTAGATGAGCCCGGAATAGAAATCCACGTTCGGGTACAGCTTGCGGCTCACGAAATACTCGTCCTGCAGGGCGATGCGCTCGAGCTCCAGGGCGATGTCGAGCAGCGGGTTTCTGCCCGTGACCTCGAACACCTGGTCGGCGATCTGCTTGATGATGCGGGCGCGCGGGTCGTAGTTCTTGTAGACGCGGTGGCCGAAGCCCATCAGGCGCGTCTGCCCCTGCTTGACCCTCTGGATGTAGTCCGGCACGCGGTCCTTCGATCCGATCTCCTTCAGCATGCGCAGGACCATCTCGTTGGCGCCGCCGTGCAGCGGGCCGTAGAGCGCCGCGACGCCGGCCGCCACCGCCGAGTACGGGTCGGGGTGAGAGGAGCCGACGGCGCGCATGGCCAGCGCCGAGCAGTTCTGCTCGTGGTCGGCGTGCAGGACGAACAGGACGTCGAGCGCCCGCTCCAGCACCGGGTTCGGCCGGTACTTCGACTCGGCCATCCGGAACAGCATGTTCAGGAAGTTGCCGGTGTACGACAGGTCGTTGTCGGGATAGACGAACGGCAGCCCGACGCTGGCGCGGTAGGCGAACGCCGCCAGGGTCGGCATCTTGGCGATCAGCCGGACCATCTGGTTGCGCCTCGCCACCGGGTCGAAGATGTTGCTCGCCTCCTTGTAGAAGGTCGAGAGCGCCGCGACCGCGCTGACCATGATCCCCATCGGGTGGGCGTCGTAGCGGAACGCCTCGATGAAGCGCTTCATGGTCTCGTGCAGGAAGGTGTGGTGGGTGATGGAGTGCACCCACTCCTCGTGCTGCCTGCGGTTCGGCAGCTCGCCGTTCAGGACGAGGTAGGCCACCTCGAGGAAGGTGCTGTGCTCGGCCAGGTCCTCGATCGGGTACCCGCGGTAGTTCAGGATCCCCTTGTCCCCGTCGATCATCGTGATCCGGCTGCGGCACAGGGCGGTGTTCGTGAAGGCCGGGTCGTAGGACATGAGCCCGAAGTCGTCCTCGGAGGTCTTGATGTCGCGCAGGGCCAGGGCCCTGATGGTGCCGGTCTCGATCGGCACCTCGTACGACTTGCCGGTGCGGTTGTCCGTGATGGTGAGCGTCTCGCTTGGAGCCTGGGTCGGGCGGGGCATCGACGGCCTCCGGTGCTCTGACATTCCTAGGTTACCCCAGATCCTTCTTCCTGAGCATCTTGATCAGGCGCCGCATGTCGCGCGGCGGGTCCGAAGTGAACTCGACGCGCTTTCCCGTGATCGGGTGCAGGAAACGGAGGGTCCGCGCGTGCAGGGCGGTCCGGTCGATGAGCGGCGACGCCTTGCCGTAGCTCTTGTCCCCGAGGAGCGGGTGGCCCGCCTCCGCGAAGTGCACCCGGATCTGGTTTCTCCGCCCGGTCTTCAGCCGGATGGACAGCACCGTGGCGCCGGGCAGGCGCTCGGTCACCGTGTACTCGGTGAGCGCCTCCTTCCCCTCGCCCGGACGGCGGGTGGTGTGGACCTTGAGGCTCTTCCTGTCCTCGACCAGGCGGCTCTGGAACTTCCCCTCGTCCGGCTCCACCCGCCCCGACGCGACCGCCATGTAGATCCGTTCGATCGTCCGCCGCACGAACTGGGATTCGAGCCCCTCGAAGGCGCGCCGCGACCGGGCGAACAGAAGCAGGCCGCTGGTGTCCCAGTCGAGCCGGTTCAAAAGGAAAAGGGCCGGGCGGCGGACTCCCCTCTCGCGCTCGGCCTCGAGGAGCCGGTCGACCAGGCTGTCTTCCTCTTCGCGCAGGGGGGTCGGGACGCTCAGGAGCCGGGGCTGCTTCTCGACGACGAGGAGCTCCCGTTCCTGGTGGACGATCCGGTATCCCTCGCCGGCGCGGGGAGGGGGCTTCGGGCTGTAGCGGCGGGACTCATCGATCCGGACTTCGTAGCGCTCGCCCGCGGCGACGCGGCGCGCGTACTCGCCGGGGGGGACCGGCCGCGGAGCGCGGCCGCCGCCCGGCAGGGTGACCGACCCGGCGTCGATCAGCCCCCGTGCCTCGCTGTGGCTGAATCCCCCCCGATCGTGAAGGATGGCCTGCAGGGTCCTGCCGGCCTCCTCGGGGGTGACTTCGAGGACCAGGCTCTTCAACCCGCGAACGACCCGAGCGCCTTCGCCTCGTCCTGGAAGATCTCGAAGATCAGGTGCAGGGAGAGCATCGACAGCACGTTGTAGACCGTCTGCGTCGGCATCAGGAGCTTCACGTCCCCCTTCTTCTCGACGTAGCGCTTCTTGGCCGCGACCAGCTCGCCGATCCCGGCGCTGTCCACGTAGTCGACCGACTTCAGATTGATGACGAGGCGGGTGTTCCCCTCCGCGAGGAGCCCCTTCACCGTCTTGTCGAGCAGCTCCACCGCCTCGCCCAGCGTCAGCTTCCCTTTGATGTCGAGTATCCGGACTGCGCCTGCTTCCCTGACCTTCAAGCTCATGCTCCCCTCCAAGCGATTCGACTGCCGCGGGCATCGCGGTGGGGGCCATTGTACACTCCCCCCCATGAGAGTCCGCCGCCTGGCCACCCGGACCGCGTCGTTGTCCGTGCTCCTTCTCGCCGCCTTGGCCGCCGCCAAGGCCGTCCCCGCGGCGGCCGGATCCGCCGCGGCGCGGCCGGAGGCGTTCGCGGCAAGCCCGCTCTGGGACGACGGGAAGGCCGAGATCGACGCCTACGAGGCCACGGTGCGCCGCTACGGCGAGATGCGCCGGCTGACCGCCTACCTGATCGTCGTGAAGGAGGACTTCTC
>DATNEZ010000091.1:0-2098 GCA_035606645.1 Binatia bacterium | reverse complement strand
CGTGCGATGGGGGCCCATAGCACCGCTGGCCGCCGCCACGGCGGTCGTCGTCCTGGCGGCGACCGGATTCGCGGCGCTGGTGTTCTCGCTGGTGCGCACCGAGAGGCAGGGGGATGCCTTCGGCGGCGTGCTGGTCATGCTGATGTCGCTTCTCGGAGGAACGTTCTTCCCGCCGCAGGTCGTCCCGACCTGGATGCAGGGCATCTCCCGCTTCACGCTCACGTACTGGTCGCACGGGGTCCTGCGCGACCTGGCGGCCGGCGGCGGTTGGGAGAAGATCCAGGGGGAGCTCTCGATCCTCCTGATCATCGGGCTGACCCTGACCCTGGCCGGTGTGCTCGCCCTCAGGCGCCGTCACCTGCGAGGCGCCCTGTGAGGGCGATGACGCTCGCACGGCAGGACCTGCGCCTGACCCTGCGCGATCGGAGCTCGATCTTCTGGATCTTCCTGGCGCCGGTCCTGTGGGTGTACATGTTCGGGTCGATCACCCGCTCGACCCCCACGCGCATCAGGCTCCAGGTGGTCGAGGAGGAGTCTTCGGTCCTCGCCGATCGCATGGTCGAGCTCCTGCGCGCCGAGAACTTCGAGGTGACCGTCGTCCAGCCGGGCGGTCCGGTCCCCTCCGGGAAAGACGCCCCGCCGCGTTCGGTCACCATTCCCGCGGGATTCGCGGGCTCGATCGCGGCGCGGCAGAAGGTCACCCTCGAACTGAAAGAAGGGAAGAACGCCAACCCGGAAGGGACGATCGCGACACAGGTCGCCCTGCACCGCGCCATCGTCAGGCTGCTCGCGGGGGAGGCGCTCGGCCCGATGCCGCAGGCCGAGGACAAGGTGCGCGTGCGATCGTCGTGGGCCGTGGAGCGCGCCATTCCCACCGGCTACTACCAGTCCCTGCCGGGGAACCTGGTGATGTTCGTCCTGATCTCGACCATGACCTACGGCGCGGGGCTGCTCGTCACCGAAAGAAAGAAAGGAATTCTCCGCCGGCTTGCCACCTCCCCCTTGACGCGCGGCGAGATCATCGTCGGGAAGGCGCTCGGGCGCGCGGCGGTCGCCTCGGTCCAGGTGGGGGTGTTCCTTCTCATCGGCTTCGCCCTGTTCGACATCGACTGGGGCCGCTCCCCGGCGGGGCTCGCGGCGGTCCTCGGCCTGTTCGTCCTGACCGCCGCCGCCATGGGGCTCCTGTCGGGGTCGTGGTTCAAGTCGGCCGAGGCGGCCTCCGGCATGGGGATCGTGCTCGTCCTCGTGATGTCGGCGCTCGGCGGCTGCTGGTGGCCCGCCGAGGTCGTCCCCGACTGGCTGCGCCTGGCAGGGTTCGCTTTCCCGACCGCGTGGGCCATGCGCGGTCTGCACGAGCTGATCTCCTGGGGCGGGGGGCTGCGCGACGTCCTCGTGCCCTGCAGCGTCCTGGGGCTGTTCGGCCTGGCGGCCGGTCTCCTGGCGACCCGCCTCCTGCGCAGGGCGATCTAGAGCACGACTCGGACGCCCGGCCCGTCGGCGGCCCGGCACAGGCTGCCCGCCTCCAGCCGCGACTCCTGGCCGCCGGAAAACGTCCGGCTGTCAACCATAGGGTTGCCTGTTCGAATCCCATTTGGGGAGCCAGACGCAAGACTCCTCGAAACTAGTGCGCTGAGATCATCCCCTCGAGGTTCTTCCGCGACTGCTCAGATCGCGGATCGATTTTCAGCGCCGTCTCGAAGTACTTCCTGGCCTTCTGCTTCTTGCCAGCCTTCATGTAGCCCAGCCCCCGGTTTTTGAGCGCCCAGACGTCGGTGGGGTAGAGCCGGAGCGATTTCGTGAAGTACCGGACGGCTCGACGTACCTCACCCAGTCGGAGCAGGTCGTTCCCGAAGTTATACCAAGCTGCCGCCAGCCGAGGGTCCAGGTCCAGCGCCCGGTCGTACTCCCTGCCTGCCTTCTCGAAGACCTGCTTCTCCGAGTAAATGACGCCCAGATTGTTGTGGACCTGCGCTAGGAACTCGTCCGTCGCCAAGTTGCGCATGAAGACGCCCCGGCCGCAGCATCAGCCGGAGCCAGATACGGTCGGACGCGGACGATGATGGGGACGACGAGCTTGACCCTGGGGAGTTCACCTTTC
>DATNEZ010000290.1:0-5283 GCA_035606645.1 Binatia bacterium | reverse complement strand
CGTAACGATAGCGGCCGGCCTGGCGTGCAGCATCGCCAGGTCGGCCGCCGCGCCCTATGGAATCACGTGACCTGACAAGGTTGCTTCGCACCTCCCATCAATGCTGGCAGGGCTGAAACTAAGCCGAACCGCCGAGCCAGGATCAGCGTAAATCCTCGTTTGCTGGGCAAACGTTATAAAGGTGAAATTGTTGCCAAGCACTTCGCGACCGAACTGAGACACGAAATGAAAACCGAACACACCGCCGGCAGTACCAGAAATTCCGACGTAGTCAGCCGTGCGGTTGTTGGAGTTGTTCTCGCAGTCCGCCGAGACGTACTCGATCACGAAACCTCTGATGTTTGAGTCAACTGTGAAGGTGTTGGACAGGCTGCATGGAAACAGCGATTGGTTTACCGTCTCGCATAGAGCGACCTGGAATGGGTGCAGCGCGGGATCAGGGTTATCCAGGTCACGCACTGGCACCGCCTGGCCAATGGAGTTCGCCACCAATACTCCGGGAACACCATTGAGGTTGACCGTGGGCACGTTGACGACGTTTACGTTCGGACTTCCGACGTTGACCGGCAGGGGCGTGTTCGTCACCATGACGGGCGCTGAGCCGGCTGCCTCGCTGGTGCCGGGGTGGAACTGGTCCAGGACCAAGGCCAACACGCCGAGACTCACGACCAGCAAAGCAAGCTTGGCGAATCTGTTCATTGTCTTCTCCTTCGTGGCAGTGTGAGCACCGAGCTACCCGATCCGTCGTAGTTGTAAACGCAAACCACGGACGATCTACGACACGGGCGCAGCAGATGAACATCACGATTCGTGAAGCGGGCGTCGAGGAAGCCGAGCTCGTCTTCGAGTGGGTCCTCCGCCTGCTGCGCGAGCTCGGCGACGAGGAGAGGGATCTCGGCGCGCTCGACCGGGCGCGCGTCACCCAGGCGTGGCGCGACTCCGGCCCGCGCGCCGTCACGTTCGTCGCCCGCACCGACGAGGGGGAGATCGCCGGGATCTCCACCGTGGTCGAATCCTTCGCCATCTACGCCAACGGGGCGTACGGCGTGATCAACGAGATGTACGTCGCGCCGCCGTACCGATCGCAGCGCGTCGGCGCCAGGCTGATCGACGCCGTGAAAGACCTGGCCGCGCGCCGCGGCTGGGGCCGCATCGACGTGACCGCCCCCGAGTCCCCCGCCTGGGACCGGACCCGACGGTTCTACGAATCACAGGGTTTCGTCTACACCGGCCCGAAGCTGAAGTTCGTACTCGCAGAAAAGACTTGACGGGATTCCCGGTTGGAGGAATGCTTCCCACACGTCGCCGATTCTCGAAGAGGGGAGGCCCTCCATGTCCAGACACGCAATTCTCGCGATCCTGTGTCTCGTCCTGGCCTGCGGCATGATGAATGCCCAGCCGCTGTTCCCGAACCCGGTCTATCCCGTGGGTGCCGATCCGACCGACATGGTGAAGGCGGACTTCACCGGGGACGGGATCCCCGATCTGCTGGTGTCCAACCTCGAGCAGGCGTTGCCTTCGGGCGATCTGTCGCTCCTGGCCGGACGGGGGGACGGAACCTTCGCGGAGGAAGTGCGCATTCCCGTCATCATGCATCCGTTCAACATCGACACGGCCGATTTCAACGGGGATGGGAAAGCCGACCTGCTGCTGGGGGATTACGGAGCGGCCTGGACGATGGCCGGGAACGGCAACGGCACATTTGGAGCGGCGATCCCTCTGACGGCGGCCGGCGTCATCTCGTACGCCCAGGTCGCCGATTTCAACGATGACGCGGCGCCCGACATTCTCGTCAGCGGAAGAAGAAGCACCGGCGATTTCGTGCAGGCGCTCCTGGGCAACGGTCAGGGGTCGTTCACCACGGGCCCTTTCATCGTCACCTGGCCCCTGGGCGGCAGCGCGCCCGCGGACGTCAACGGGGATGGCCGCGACGACATCCTTGTGCTGAACGACAAGTTCCAGTCCTGTGACGGCCCGAATCCGCCTGCGAAACAGGTCAACGACATCCAGATCTACCTGGGCAGGGGAAACGGCGTCTTCGACCCCGCAGGCACGATATCGACGGGTGAATGGATTCAGAGCTTTCAGGCGGTCGATCTGGATCGGGATGGTCATCTCGACCTCGTCCTGGGCGTGACCTTTTTTCAGGGTTGCAGCGGCAATTCGGGGGGGCGCGCGACCTGGTACGGCAACGGCAACGGAACGTTCGTGTCCGCTCCCGTCGAACTGGATCGTTCCGGAACGATCGTCCCGGCCGAGCTGAACGGCGACGGCATCCTGGACTACGTCGAGACGCTGTACGGCGTGACGCCCTTCATCTACGAGGGCGGCAGGAACTGGACCGAAGGCGAGATCCTGTGGTTCAGCGGAGATCCGAATGTCACCATCCCCGACGATTACAACGGGGACGGCCTGACCGATCTGGCGCTGTTCTCTGGCCGGTCGCAGGCGGTGTATGTCATCAACGGCAATGGCAACGGCACATTCGGGCCGCCCGTCCTCCCGACGCTGCGATTCGCGGGCACCACCAACGCCGCCACGGGAGACTTCAACAACGATGGCGCCCTGGACGTGGCGGCGACCGGCGGCGACACCGGGGACGTGGGGGTGGCGCTCGGAAACGGCAACGGCACGTTCGGAGCCGAGACGCGCTATCCCGTGGGGGATGGCGCCTTTACCATGACGATCGCCGATCTCGACAATGACGGCAACCGCGACATCGTCGCCGCGCTCTTCAACTGGCATACATACCCGCCCGACGTCTACCCCGACGGCTCCCTGTCGATTCTCCTGGGACAGGGGGACGGCACCTTCGGGCCGCCCACCGTGTACGAGTCGGGGCAGAACCCCCTGGCGATGGCGGTGGCCGATTTCGACGAGAATGGCGCGCCCGACGTGGTCCTGGCGAACTGGGGGGATGGCTATGACGTGTACGGCGACCTGTCGCTCTATCTCGGGCGGGGAGACGGGACGGTGGACCCGCAGGTGCGCCTCGCCGTCGACGTGCGTTTCGACCCGTCGTACGGACCGACGTTCCCCGTCACTCTGGGCGTCGGAGATTTCGACGAGGACGGGCATCGCGATCTCGTCGTCGGCATGCGCGGCAATTATTTTGGCGGCCAGGCCGGAGACGTCCAGATCCTGTTCGGCAACGGAGACGGCACGTTCCAGGCTCCCTCGGTGGTCACGTTGACCGGGGACACGGAAAGCGTCGCGATCGCGGATCTGAACCACGACGGCCATCAAGACATCGCGGTCGCCGACATGGGAGGACAGGTTTCCTACGCTCCGGGCGGCGTCCGGGTGCTGCTCGGAGACGGCAGCGGGGGCTTCACCGGCTCGCCCCTTCTGCCGGCCGGCATCGGTCCGTACGACGTCAAGATCGACGATTACAACGCCGACGGAATCCCGGATCTCGCCCTCTCCACGAATGGAGGCTACCTCGTGCTGCTGACCGGCCTCGGGGATGGAACGTTCGGGGCCCGGCTCAACTTCGGCCTGGTGGGGTTGCCCCTGGCGTTCGTCAAGGGCGACTTCGACGGCGACGGTCAGCCCGACCTCCTGGTGCTCGCGGCGAACGGCGCCTACCTGATGAGAAACGCCGCCGTGCCACCCCCCCTGTCGATCGACGTGAGTTTCACGAACAGCAGCCCGCTGAGCAAGGGCTCCGGCACCGTGTTCTGGACCACCGACGCCGAGCGGGACCTGGTGGGGTTCAACATCGTCGTCAAGGATCACGCCCGCCGCACGCTGCTCAACAACGTCCCGATCCGGTGCGAAGAGTGCTCGACGGGGTCTTCGCACACGTATGCCTACTACGTCCCCAAGCACAAAAGCGGGCGCGATCTCTACATCGAGGCGATCCACCGCGACGGCCGCATCGAAACCTTCGGGCCGGCGCGTCGCAACTGAAGAGGGCCCCGGCTGGCGGGCGACCCGCTCCCTGAAATCAGCGCCGGAACCGTCGCTCGATCCGGTAGTACTCCACCGCGCCGACCAGGACCAGGAAGAAGAAGATTCCGGCCCTCCACCACCACGAGTGGACCTGCGCCAGCAGGAACAGGATGAACCCGAAGAACGTCGCGACTAACGACACCACGATCGCGCCCGTCCACAGGAGCAGGCGCATCGACGGCACTTCTGCGTCCACGATTTCGTCGAATTCCATCCAGACGAACATCAGCCCACCGGCCGCCAGGCCGGCGAAGCGCAGGGTCAGGTAGTGGCGCGCCCCCCGGGCGCCCCGCTCCTGCAGCCAGGAGTCGCAGTGGGCGGCCAGCGCCGGGTCGGACGTCATGCGACGGATTGCCGCGACCTGGAGGATCGAGCACGCAGTCAGGTCCAGCATCTCAGACCGTCCGATCGGACCGTCCGGATTCCGCCTCGGGGTGCGAGGTGAAGCGTGAGGTTACTCGGGCTTCATCCCCAGCTTGGTGATCATTTCCTTCTGCTTCTCGGTCCAGCCGTTGACGGCGGGATCACCGTGTTGCGCCAGGAGCTGCTTCTCGTCGTACATCTTCTTGGTGGTGTGGAAGTACTTGATGTTGGATTGGTGCCCGGAGGCGTCCCACTCGCGGCCCACTTCCTTGTCGTGATACTTGAACACGACATTGTCCGCGTAGCTGATCGTATTCCCCCATTCGTCCATCGCCGGGACCGTGTGCTCGGGCTTGCCGGATGCGTCCCGCTTCAGGACCGCCTTCTCTTCCAGGATGCCCGGGATGTTCACCGTGTATGTGGTCTTGTCGGCCGATTCCTTGAACTCGATCGAGACGATCTTGGCAGGCCCGACCGTCGCGGGGAAGCCCTCGGAGAACATGAACTGGAGCATCTGCGAGTAGGCCTCGCGCTGCTCCGGCGTCGAGCTCTTGTCGAAGTAGACCGTCGCGTAGGTCTTGGAATGGTCGGGGTTGATCAGATCGCCCACGGCAACGGCCATCAGGCCGTCCAGCTTCACCTTCCCGACGTGGCCCTTCTTGATGTAGGCGAAGTCGGCGGCATTGCACTGATGGTGAGTCGGATGGGCGTTCGATCTGCAGGGGCACGCATATGCGGGACACTCACACATCGTGAACCCGATCCCCTCGACCTCGAAATCAGGAACCGTCGCGGTCGCGGCCGGCTTCGCCGTGTCCGCCGCGGTCGCGAGCGTTGCCGAAAGAACGAGGATCCCGAAAACTCTTCCTCTGGACATGGTCGCCTCCCCCCCAAATGGATTCGTCCGGGGATTCTAGAGAAAACGCTGGGCGGGGTCAACGCGCGCGGTGCCGCGCGAGGTCCTGC
>DATNEZ010000277.1:0-3437 GCA_035606645.1 Binatia bacterium | reverse complement strand
CTATTGGACAACCCTGGGGACCCCCGGTCCCCCAATCCATGCTGATTTCAACCGCACCCGGTCCGGTGTTTCGAGTGATGATTTCTGTTCCCGAGTTCGTTCCGAAGGGATTAGAGAGTTGATATGAATAGGCATAGACTGGCGAAAAATTAGCGCAGGCGAAGTAACCACCGTAGCCGTGGAACATCGGCACGGAGAATGCGCACCCGACTGCATACACTTCCGAGGCGGGGAGCGCGACCGAGATTACAAACACTAGTCCTGCTAGCGAGATTACCCTTTGACAAGTGATGCCATCGAAAGCGGACAGTTTGGTCATGCACTACCCCGAAGGAATTGCGTGAAGGCATTATGCCACCTTCTAACTGGCCTGGTACTGACCGTATTTGCAGGTCGGCGGCCGGGCAGGCATTTGACACGCCCCCCCCTTTCCGGGAGAATCGCCATCGACGCGCGCGCCCGGTGACGCGTTCGGAGGATCGTTGGCCTCGCGACCGGTCCCTCTCGCCAGCCAGGACATCGGCCACCTCTACGAACGGTTCCTCGACAACCTTAAGATAAGGCTGCAGAACCCGAAGATCGATCGGGACGTCCTGTGCCGCGACGTCCTGACGGAGATGCACTACGGGGAAGGGGCGCGGTACGCCGACCTCATCGAGGACGGCGCCCGGCCGGTCTGCGAGCGGGTGATGATCGCGCAGTTCGACCCGCGCAACGTCACTCTCGAGGCCGAGTACTACGCCGAGTGCGACCCGGTGCGCTACGCGCGGGTGAAGCCGCTCCTCTGGCTGTGGATCCAGTTCGATCATTCCCCGCTGGGGCAGAACGTGCACCTGGGGGTCCAGGTCAGGCGGCTCCTCGCGAAGCACGTCTTCAAGCACTGCGGGGAGAACGTCCGGATCTTCCGCGATGTCGAGGTCTCGTTCGGCTACAACCTGTCGGTGGGGGACAACACGACGATCCACCGGTACGTCCTGCTCGACGACCGCGGGGAAATCGTCATCGGCGAGAACGTGTCGATCTCCGACTACGCGAACGTCTATTCGCATGCGCACGACATCGAGGACATCGAGCGGGTCACCTGCAGCCGCACGGTGATCGGGGACGGCGCCCGGATCACGTATCACGGCGTGGTCCTCTCGGGGATGACGGTCGGCAAGAACGCCATGGTGGGGACCATGGGGGTCGTGACCCGGCAGGTGCCCGACCATCACATCTCGGTCGGGATTCCGGCCAAGAGCGTGCGCGTCAAGCGCGAGGGGTTGCGCGGCAAGCAACCGGACGCCCCCCCCGGCGCTGTCCCACGCGTGGTGATGGAATAGCCGCGCCCGGTTGGCTCGTTCCCGCGATGGCCACCCTGGCCATCGCAACCACGGCTCCAATCGGACCCCGCCCGCCCCTGGCGGCGGAGGCTCCGTCCCCGGCGGAGCCGGCGCCCTCCGACCTGCAGTTCATCCTCGCCGAAGCACAGAGGGTCCAGGAGGCCGACGTCGCGGCCTGGTCGGGCTACCGGTTCGTTCGCCGGGCGGAGCATCAGGATCTCGGCGAAGAAGGGGAGATCGAAGACCACGAGGTGTTCGAGTTCCTGGTGACGCCTCGCGCGGGGGGCTTCGACGAGGAGCTGCTGCGTCTGAACGACCGCGAGCCCGTGGCGGACGAGCGGGACCGCCATCGCAAGCTGGGATCGTTCGGGAAGCACTATCGGGCCCTGATGTCGGGCGCGAGCAATGACGAGGTGGAAGGGGGGTATTCGCTCGGGCTCCTGCTCCACCTGGCGTCCTATCGATTCGCCGGCCTGGAGGATCGCGACGGGGTCGCCTGCTACCGGCTGGACTTCTTCCCCGACGAGGACGGCGGGCAGAAGGAGAAAGGGCTGGCCTGGAAGGTCGCTCGCGTCATGAAGGGGAGCCTGTGGATCGCGCGCGAGGGGTTCCACGTCGTCGCGGCGCACGCCGAGACGGTCAAGCCGATCTCGCTGGCCCTGTCGCTCGCGAAGGTCAGCGAGGTGCAGGTCAGCGTGGAGTGCGGGCCGGTCGGGGGGGGAGTCTGGCTGCCTCACCGCATCGAGATGCGCACGCGGGCGAGGATCCTTCTCAATTCCATACACCGGCGCAAGCTGTACGCCTATTCGGAGTTCCAGTACCAGCCGCCTCCCGGGTAGGGGGCGTCAGGTCCGCTCTTCGCGCATCTGGTTGAGGCGCTCGAGGAACTCGGGCTCGACCAGCACTTCGCGCGGCTTGCTGCCGTCCGCCGGGCCGACGATGCCGTTCTGCTCCATCATGTCCACCAGCCGGGCGGCCCGCGCGTAGCCGAGCTTCAGGCGGCGCTGGATGTGCGACACCGAGATCTGCCCCATCTGGACGGCCATCCGGACCGCCTGGTCGTAGGCGGGATCGACCTCTTCGTCGGTCCCTCCCGCCCCGCCCGCCGCGCCCCCCTGCGGCTCGTCGCGGGTCACCGACTCGTCGTACTGCGGCTTGGCCTGCTTCTTCAGGAAGGCGACGATGCGGGTCGCCTCGATCTCGGTCACCAGCGGCCCGTGCAGGCGGATGAGGCGGGCGGATCCCGGCGGGATGAACAGCATGTCGCCGTGTCCCAGGAGCTGCTCGGCACCGTTGCTGTCCAGGATGGTGCGCGAGTCCACCTTGGACGAGACGCGCATGGCGATGCGGCACGGGAAATTCGCCTTGATGACCCCGGTGATGATGTCCACCGACGGGCGCTGGGTGGACAGGATGAGGTGGATGCCGACGGCGCGCGCCATCTGGGCCAGGCGGGTGATCGCCTCCTCCACTTCCGCCCCCGTGGTCATCATGAGATCCGCCAGCTCGTCGATCAGGATGACGACGTAGGGGAGCGGCTTGAGCGGCTCGCCGCCGAGCGTGGTCGGCAGGCGGGCCGAGGCCGGCGGGGCCTCGGGCCCGTCGGGCCCGGCGGCCCCCGCCTCGGGAACGGGGGCCGGCGCCGCGGCCGCGGGCTTGCCCCCCTTGGCCGCCGCGGCGCTGCGCTCGTGGATCTCGCGCTTCACGATCAGGTTGTACTGGTCGATGCCGCGCACCCCGGCCTCGGCCAGCTGCTTGTAGCGCCGCTCCATCTCGAGGACCGCCCAGCGCAGCGCGTTGGAGGCCTTCTTGGTGTCGGTGACCAGGGGGGTCAACAGGTGCGGGATGTTCTCGTAGACCCCGAGCTCCAGGCGCTTCGGGTCGATCATGATGAACTTCACCTCGTCCGGGCTCGACTTGTACAGGATCGAGGTCAGGATCGAGTTCATGCAGACGCTCTTCCCGGAGCCGGTCGACCCGGCGACCAGGAGGTGGGGCATGCGGGCCAGGTCGGCGTAGTACGGCTCGCCGCTGATCTCCTTCCCCAGGGCGAGCGTCAGGGCGGCCGGGGCCTTCTGGAACCGCTCGGCGGCCAGGAGCTCGCGCAGGGAGATG
>DATNEZ010000276.1:0-6924 GCA_035606645.1 Binatia bacterium | reverse complement strand
CGATGAGAGTACGCACCCTCTGCCTGTCGCTCTTGATCGCCGCCGTTCTCTGCGTGCCGGTCGCGGCCAGCCAGCCGGCGGGTCTCGCCGGCAAGCTGATCTCGAACCCCCCCATCACGTCCCCGCCCAACCCGAACGGCCTGCCAGGGGTTACCTGCACCGGTTTCTCATGGGGCGAGCCGTTCACCCCCGTCCTGCTGGGTCCGACGGACACGATTACCTTGGACATGGCGATCATTCCGTTCCGTTCCGGCGGCACGCAGGTGGACCTGCCGAACCTGATGCACCTGCGATTCGCGGACGGCCTGGTCAACGGACTCCCCTACAAGCGGACCGGGTGGAACAGCGTCCGGGCCGTGGTCCGTCCGGCCACCCACGACTACATGCTGACCCTCAACGGTCTGCAGGCGGGGCCCTTCCCGAACGAGTTCCCCTGCGCGCCCGAGGGGGATTGCCTCACGCTGCAGGGCCTGGCCGTTCGGGGCACTGTGTTCGAAGAGTCGATCGGCTGGATCGACAGTCTGTCCGTGGTGCATGACTCCGCCGCGGGGCAGGAAGTCCTGTTCGAGAAACCGTTCGACCAGTGTTACTCGTCGCAGAACGTGTTCCTGGGCGGAATGCTGATCGTCGAGCCGCCGCAGAAGCTCGCAGGCGGGACCCGCTAGCCGACCGGCAGGCGCGTCTCGCTCCCGGTCTCTCGCCCGGTTCTTGACCGGCCCCGCGCCGGCGCGTACCATCCGTCCGTTCCAGCGAACAGGCGTGATGCACGGCCGGAAGCGGGGAGGGGGAGATGAGACTGCGCGTGGGAGCGCTGCTGATCGCGGCCCTGGCCGCCGGGGCGGCGTCGGCGGCCGAGGAGCGGGTCGACCTGGAGGTGGTCCATCGGATCAAGGACGAGGCGTTCCGCAAGTCGCAGGTGATGGACCACCTGTTCTACCTGACCGACGTGAACGGGCCCAGGCTGACCGGGTCCCCGGGGCTCAAGACGGCCGCCGACTGGTCCATCGCCAGCCTGAAGAAGTGGGGGGTCGCCGACGCCCGCACGGAAAAATGGGGACGGTTCGGCCGCGGCTGGTCGCTCGAGCGGTTCTCGGCGCACCTGATCGAGCCGGCGTTCGCGCCCCTCAACGGGGTGGTCAAGGCGTGGTCGGGGGGGACATCGGGGGAAGTGACGGGCGACGTGGTCTTCGCCCCGGTGTTCGAGGAGAAGCAGACCGGGGAGATCTGGGACCTCGAGGCGCTCGCGAAGGGGATCAAGGAGTACGCCGAGAAGCAGAAGGGGAAGCTGCGCGGCAAGATCGTCCTGCTCGAGCCGACGCGGCCCCTGCTCCTGCCGACACAGAAGGAGGCCGAGCGCTACGACGCCGCGAAGCTGGAGGAGATCGCCAAGGGGCCCGACCCGCAGCCCGCTGCGCCGATCGAGTGGCCCCTGACCAAGCTCCCGGCGGACCGCGAGGAGCGCGACAAGATCACCGCGAGGCTGCCTCTCGAGATCGGCTCCGATTTCTTCATCCGCCGGCGGAAGGTCGTCGACGACCTCTACCGCTTCCTGCGCGAGGAGGCGGTCCTCGCCGTGTTCGCCGCCGATCGGCGGGGGAGCGGAGGGGTCGTCTTCGCCGAGGGGGTGCGGTCGGGGGACCCGGACTCGCCGGTCCCGCCGCCGGTGGTCGTCCTGGCTCCCGAGTCGTACGCCCGGATCGTCCGGCTGGTCGGCAAGAACGTCCGGGTGCGCGCCGGCCTGGACGTGAAGGTGAAGTTCCAGGACTCCGATCTCGACGCGTTCAACGTCGTGGCCGAGATCCCGGGCGGCCGCAAGAGGGACGAGATCGTCATGCTCGGCGCCCACCTGGACTCGTGGCACGGCGGGACCGGCGCCTCCGACAACGCCGCCGGCTGCGCCGTGGTCCTCGAGGCGATGCGCGTGCTGAAGGCGCTGAATTTGAAAACGGACCGCACGGTCCGCCTGGTCCTCTGGAGCGGCGAGGAGCAGGGGCTCCTCGGGTCGCGCGCCTACGTCCGCGAGCATTTCGCCGACCCGGTGACGATGGCCCTCAAGCCGGAGCACGCCCGGCTGTCGGGCTACTTCAACCTGGACAACGGCAGCGGCAAGATCCGGGGCGTCTACCTGCAGGGGAACGACATGGTGCGTCCGATCTTCGACGCCTGGCTGGCGCCGTTCCACGACCTGGGCGCCACGACCCTGACCATCGAGGACACCGGAGGCACCGATCACAAGGCGTTCGACGCCGTCGGGCTCCCCGGCTTCCAGTTCATCCAGGACCCCCTCGACTACATGACGCGCACGCACCACTCGGACCTGGACGTCTACGACCACGCCGTCCCCTCCGACCTGATGCAGGCGGCCGCGGTGATGGCCTCGTTCGTCTACGACGCCGCGACGCGGCCGGAGATGCTGCCGCGCGAGCCGTTGCCGCCCCCTCTGCCGAAGCAGAAGACCGCGGCTGTTCCGGCGCCGGCCGACCGGGGCGGGACGCGCGCCGGCGCGAAGTCGCCGGCCGACTCGCCTGGGAGGGCCGACTCGATCGGCAGGCCCGACTCGCTCGTGAAGCCCGAGTGGCTCGCGCGGCATCCCGGTGTCGCCCTGTTCCACGCGGGGTGGGGCGGCGAGGCCGATTACCGCCGGGCCCACATCCCCGGGGCGGTCTACTTCGACACGGGCCGGATCGAGCGCCCGCCGCTCTGGAGGCTCGTCGGGGATCCCGAGCTCGAGCGGGCGCTTCTCGATCTCGGAGTGACGCGGGCGACGCCGGTCGTCCTGTACGGCAAGCCGACGATGGCCGCGACCCGCGTGGCGCTGGCGCTGCTCTACGCCGGCGTCGAGGACGTGCGGGTCCTCGACGGCGGCCTCGATGCCTGGCGCGCCTCGGGCCGGCAGGTCGAGTCCGGAGACAAGCGACCGGTCCCCGCCGCGGCGTTCGGCGGAACGTTCCCCGGGCGGCCCGGGCTCATCGTCCACGCTGCCGAGGTGAAGGGGATGCTCGGCGACCCGGGCTCGGTCGTCGTCAGCGTCCGGTCGTTGGCCGAGCAGGTGGGGGAGACCAGCGGCTACGCCGACCTCGAGGCGCGCGGCCGCATCCGCGGCGACGTCTGGGGCGGCGCCGGCTCGGACGCGAATCACATGCAGGAGTACGAGAGGCCCGACGGGACTCTCCGGGAGCCTGACGCCGTCGCCTCGCGCTGGGCCCGCGCGGGGATCGTGCCGGAGAAGCGCATCGCCTTCTACTGCGGCACCGGCTGGCGCGCGAGCCTCGCATTCTGGGACGCGTGGGTGCTGGGGTGGCCGCGCATCAGCGTCTACGATCCGGGCTGGTACGAGTGGAGCCGCGACCCCGGCAACCCGGTTGCTTCGGGCCCCCTGGGCGAAGGGCTGTAGGGACTTCCTTCCGGTAGCGAAAAAGATCTCTCACTTTCCGCTTGCGTTCCGAATGTGATTCGGTATATTTACACCATGAGTCTTGTCGCCGCTTTTCGCGCCGCGCGTCCTTCTTGTTGCCTGCCGAGGGATCGCTCTCAGTCCTTGCGCCGCTTCGTCTGCCGCGAGGACGCACCCGCCTATCACTCCATTTCCGGTGCGAGCCACTACCCGGTCGAGAAATCCCTTCGCCAGGCGGACGGCCTCGCATTGTCCCTGCGGGCCGCGCTCGACCGCATCGCAATTCCGCTGGCCCGTGCATCCGCCGCGTTCGTGCAGCGGCAGGCTTGGTCCGGCTTCGGGTTCGCCCGGCTGGAGGATCATGCCCGCGAGCGCTTCGGCCGCTCGGGCCGGTGGGTGAAGGACTGCGCCGCGCTGGGCGCCGCCCTGCGGTCTCTCCCGCTCCTGGCCGATGCCCTGACGGGAGACGATGGCGGCCGCCCCATCGGCCGCGTGGCCGCGCTTCTCGTCGCACGGATCGCCTCCGCCGATTCCCTGGCAGCGTGGTTGGCCCTGGCGCGCCGCGTCCCGATCCGCACCCTCCGCGAGTCGGTCCGCGCGGCGCGCGCAGCCGGGTCCGATTCGCCGCTGGACACCGATGCTCGACCCTCTGACTCCGAGGCTCCGCTCGCGGACACGCCGGCGGGTCCGGTCGATGACGGGTCCGACGATCACTCCGACCGCGCCCTCGTGAGCCTCCCCGTTCCCTCACCGCTCCTGGCAGCCTTCGATGAGGTGGTCGAACTGTACCGCTGCGTCGAGGGACGCGAAGCGACCGTGACCTCGTTCGTCGAAGCGTTGGTGGGGGAAGCCTGCTCCGCCGGCCTCCCCCCCGATGCCGACAGCCGGCCGATGAAGGTGTCCCCCGACCCCGCGGGCGTGGAGACCGCCCTCGCCCGCTCGACCGACAATTGGAGCCACCTCCCTGCAACGTCCCCCGCTTCGTGGTCCCTGGCGCTCGCGGGGCTCAGCCTGGCTCGCCTGCGCGCGGTCGAGAGCGTCGCCGGGACCGGCGGCGCGGCCGAGCTCGACGGGCAGATCCGCGCCCTTGTCTCGCTCGAGGAGGACCTGCACAACCGCCTGGCGAAGGTGCTCGCCGACATGGCCGAGCGCGGTGCCTGGCCGCGCCTCCGCTTCGCCGGCATCGGGCACTACGCCGAAGAGCGCCTCGGTGTCTCCCGCACCTCCGCCGAAGACCGGGTCCGCGCCGTCCGCTCCCTGCGGCAGTTCCCGCACCTGCGCGCCGCCTGCGAAGCGGGTCAAATCGGCTTCGAGGCTACTCTTCTCATTTTGAGGATTCTCGGCCGCGGCCCGGTCCCCGCCGACCTCGAGCGCGCCTGGGTGGCGCGCGCCGAGGAGGCAACCGTGAAGCGCCTCCGGGATGAAGCCCGGGCGCTCGCGCGCACGCGTGCGGTCCGCGCCGCCGGGTTGGCGGCGTCCGCGCCACTGGCGCCGCTGGACGACGCAGCGTGGCACCGCGCTCTGCGCCGCGAGCCTGGGACCGCGCGCGATCGGGTCCAGTTCTTCGGGATCCAGGCCGCCGAGCGCCCCAGCCCGGACGTTTTCCTGCGCCTCCGCCTGCCCCACGATCTTGCCGGCGATTTCCTCGGCGTCATCGAGTCAGCCCGGCAGCGCCTGTCGGTCCTGGCCGACTCGGTCCCCTGGGACGAGCCGTGGCCGGATGCCCATGCCGCGCCGTCCATGCTCGCAGCCCGGACGTTTTCCGTCCGCTCCCGCCGCGTCCCCGGCTGGGTCGGCCTCCTGGCTCTCCTGGAAGACTTTGTCCTCACCTGGGACCCGGTCCGCAGCGTCATACGCAGGGGTGCAGCGAACGACGGAGCAGGCCCCGCGGCCGAAGACCCGACCGATGCATCTTCCGACGTTCCGGCACGCGTATCGCCCGCCGCCCCGAAGCGCCACGGAGACCCGGTCTACTCCCGCGCCGGCTGGCGCTGTACCGCCCCCGGCTGCACCTCGCGCAAGAACCTGGACGACCATCACGTCATCTACCGCTCCAGGCGTGGCCCCGACTCGCTCGACAATCGCGACTGCATATGCCGCTTCCACCACTATCAGGGAGAACACGGCGAACTGGCATCCTGCCGCGGCAAGGCGCCGCTCGGCATCCTTTGGAGACTGGGGAAGAAGGACCTCGCGGTCTGGTATCGCAACGAGAGGAGGATCGGCGCGGCAGCCCGTGAGTCGGCGCACGACGAATGACATGACGCTCACCCGGATCACCAAGGCTGAGCGATTCGGGCTACGGCCGGATCGACGGGGGGATCGCCGGCTTGCCCGGATCTTGCTCGAGCAACCTCACCTTCCCGAGGACCGCCTCTCGATCCAGGTCCGAAGCGGTCCCGCGCGCCAGGAACTCACGGTAGGCGGCCAGCGCCCCGGCCCGGTCGCCGAGGTTCTCGAGGGTGACGCCGAGCCGGGCGGCGGCGTGGGAATAGGTCGGGTCGGCGTCCAGGGCGTCGCGGTAGAGGGGGACCGCTTCGCGGGCGCGGCCGGTGGCTCGCAGGACCTCGCCGAGGTTGGTGAGGGCGCGGGGATCCCTGGGTTCGATGCGCAGCGCATCCCGCAATTCCGTCTCGGCGTTCTGCAGATCGCGCACGTCCATCAGGGCGATCGCCAGGTTGATGCGGGCCTTGACCATGCCGGGGCTCGCGGCAATTGCGGCCCGCAGGTCGTCGACCGCCTGCTGATGCCGGCCGGCGTCCCGGTGGAGCTTTCCGCGGTTGTAAAGCGCCTCGGGGTTGGCCGGCTCGCGTCGCACCGCCTGATCGAAGTACTGGAGGGCGCCCGCAAGATCCCCCCGCTCGGCGGCCATCACCCCCAGGTTGATCAGCGGACGGGCCTTGAGAGGCGCGTGTCTGGCCGCCTCCTCCCAGAGGCGGCGTGGATCGGACCAGGTGCGCGCCCTCACCGTCATCGCTGGGGCCAGCAGGAGGATGAGGACGGCGACCGCCAGGCCGGCCCGCCGGCCCACAGACTGCAGGACTCCCGACATCGCCAGGGCCGCCCCGACGAGCGGCAGGTACGCCCGGCGCTCGCACATGAGATCGGGAAGAGGTACTGCCCAGTAGATGGCGGTTCCGGCCACGGCGATGAGGACGCCGCCCGCCAGACGCCGGAGCCACGGCCTGTCGCCGCCGGCGCGCAGCGCGAAGAGCGCCCCCACGGTGATCAGGGTGCATGCGGCAACCGCGAGCAGCCCGGTCATGAGACCAGGGACGTCCGCCTGATGATCGATGCTCTGGCCGAGGGGGAGGAAGAACAGGCGGAGCATGCGCAGGTGGACAACCGCCTGGCCGAGGACGTTCTCGCCGATGCTCCGGGCGAAGACCTGTCGTCCGACGCCACCCAGCGCGACCTCCCGCCAGGCAAGGAAGATCACGACCGGAAGGCCGAGCGCCAGGGCGCGCGCGACCCCCGTCCGGGCCGGGCGCCCCTCCACCCATGTCCACCATATAAAGAAGATGACCGGG
>DATNEZ010000255.1:0-8642 GCA_035606645.1 Binatia bacterium | reverse complement strand
GCGGTGTCCTCGTGGTAGACGAGGCAGCCCAGCATCTCGTAGCTCGGGAGGGTGCGCAGGGTGACGGAGTGGACCTTGTCGTCGTCGCTGCTGTGCATCTGCCAGACGATCTTGTCGGCGCCGTACCTTGGGGCGACGTCGAACACCACGGTCGACTGCTTCGTCAGGACGTCGTAGCGGAGCATGCGCGGACCGTCGTCGATGTAGATCTTGGTCGGCTGGGTGCCGCTGAAGTACCAGCCCTCGGTGCTGCCGTAGCTCTTGCCGCTCGCGGGGTCGAACACCGGCCCCAGGTTCGTGACCTGGTCGGTGACCTTGTTGTACCGAAAGAGGGAGGGGCCCGGCCCGCCGCGCGCCCGATTCAGGCCCAGGATGATGAGCATGTCGTCCGAGGCGGTGTGGTTGTTGATGTTGCGCCAGTAGGAGTAGCCGACCTCGTCGACGCAGTCGCCGCCGCCGCAGTCGGAGGCGTTGGTGAGGCGCACCCCCTGCGTGTTGTACGGGGCGGGAAAGACGAACGGGCCGCGGGAAGGCAGGAGCGCCGAAAGGACCGAGGCGGACAGCCGGGGCCGGACCAGCCCGGTGGTCGCCGACTCCATCAGCCCGCCGGGGAAGGGGGCCAGCTCCGGCGCCGGGGAGGTCTGGGAAAAGCCGTCATGGGTCGCGAAGACGAGCGCCGCCGCAACGAGAACGACCCCGGCGACACGGGCTCGACGGACCGGCGAAGCAACGTTCCAAGGCATGGTGGCCCTCCCGCGGGCGGAAGACCACCAATTCCCTTGAGGTCTGGTGTCCCTTTCTTTCGGCAGCCCGGCTGTCAGGAGGTCTCACTCTGACCCGTGGCTTTGCGTCCCCGCCTCACGGCGGGTTTGCCCTTGTCGGGAAGGGGTCTCCGCGAACTTGATAACTGGCTGCACCAACGAAGATAGGGGATTCCCTTGACTGGGGCAAGGTAAAACACCCTAAATGTGTATCAGGTCAATACCTTAGGTTGGATTCCCAGGGCTGTTTTCTGGCCGAATCAGGCCCATTGGGGCGGCCCTGCGCTGCTGGATTTCCCAGGGGTCAAATCCGTAATTCACCTGATAGCGCCATGTGCTCCATCGGGGTATTCATGGCCACGAAATAACGGATGAGGACCCGGAACTCCCGGTGCTAAGATGAAGGCTCTTCCCATACGGTTGCTTGATTTTCGGAACCCCGGTTCCTATCGATTCCGGGGCCAGGAGGCCATTCGATGAAAGGGGGACGCAACCAGGTGAACCTCACGCAGGTGCCGGGCGAGCCGATCGCGGTTCTCCTGCGCGAGCTGGTCAACCACCTCAGGCAGCACCGGACGCAGCTGCGGGAAGAGTGGGCGCAGCGCATCACCGAGGCCAAGCTGCTGACCGCCATGACCAAGGAGGAGATATTCGCCGAGGCGACGTCGGTCTACGACAACTACGTCGAGGCGCTCGAGACCGGCACCTTCGAGGCGCTGCAGGCCTACGCCCGGAACCTCTCCGAGCGCATCATCCCGCGAGGCGTCCAGACCGACGAGGTGGTCGGGATCGTGCTCCTGTTGCGCGACGTCCTCGCCCGCTCGCTGTTCGCCCGGTATCACGCCGATTTCGACAAGCTGAACAGGATCCTGGACGCCTACGAGCCGGCCGCCAACCGCATCGCCATCACCGTGGCCGTCGGCTTCGTGCAGGAGCGCGAGCGGACCATCCGCGAGCAGCAGGAGGCGATCCGCGAGCTCTCCACCCCGGTCCTGCAGGTGCGCGAGCGGCTCCTCATCCTGCCGATCATCGGCGTCATCGACCCGCAGCGGGCGCGGCAGCTCACCGAGCAGCTGCTGCGCGGCATCCGGACCAACCGGGCCCGGGTCGTCGTCATCGACATCACCGGTGTCGCGGCGATGGACTCGACCGTGGCGAACCACCTCGTCCTGACGGTCGAGGCGTCGCGCCTGCTCGGCGCGACCGTGATCGTCACCGGCCTGTCGCCGGAAATCGCGCAGACCCTGGTGAACATCGGCGTCGATCTGACGAAGATGAACACCGTCGGCGACCTGCAGGGAGGGATCGAGGAGGCCGAGCGCCTTCTGGGCTACAAGGTCCACCCTGTGGAGAAGCCGGAACAGCCGGCCTGAGAGGGGGTGCCCGGTGGCAGTCCCGATTCTCAAGCAGGGCGCCTACCTGATCGCCAGCGTCCAGTCCGCCCTGACCGACGCCGACCTCCTCGAGCTGCGGAACGCCCTGGTCGAGATGGTCGGGCGCTACCGATCGCGCGGGGTCATCGTCGACGTCACGGCGATGGACGTGATGGACTCGTTCGCTTCCCGCACGCTGCGCGACATCGCCCACATGATCCGCCTGCGCGGGGCCGAGACGGTGATCGTCGGGATCCAGCCCGAGGTCGCCTTCACGATGGTGCAGCTGGGGCTGACTCTCGAGGGGGTGGCCACCGCCCTCGACCTCGAGGAGGGGCTGGCCTTCCTGGACAGGGGGAGCAAGAAGATCTCCCGTGATCTCGGCTCGCCAGGATCATGAAAGGCAAGCGCCCCGGCATTCCCGCCAAGGCGGCGCAGCAGGCTTCCCACGGGCCGCCACTCCCGAAGAGCAACGGGACGCGCGTCCCGATCCATACGGACCAGGACATCGTCGCCGCGCGCCAGCGGGGCCGGGACCTGGCGCAGCAGATCGGGTTCTCGTACAGCAGCCTCACCCTGATCGCCACCGCGATCTCGGAGCTGGCGCGCAACATCCTGCTCTACGCGAAGCAGGGAGAGCTCACCGTCGGCGTGGTGGAGCAGAACGGCACGCAGGGGATCACGGTCGAAGCCCGGGACGAGGGACCCGGCATCCCCGACGTGGATCGGGCGATGGAAATCGGCTACTCCACGTCCGGCAGCCTCGGTCTCGGGCTGCCCGGAGTGAAGCGACTGATGGACGAGTTCGAGATCGTCTCGAGCGCCGGCGGCGGGACGACGGTGCGGGCGAAGAAATGGAAACGATGAGCGGCCATCTCATCGAGTGGGGCGTGGCGTCGCGGGCCCTCGCGGGGGAGACGGAATCGGGCGATCGCTGCCTGGTCAAGCCGATGGAGAACGGGGCGCTCCTGGCCACGGCGGACGGCCTCGGCCACGGGACGGAGGCCGCACTGGCCGCCGACCTGGCGATCCGGATGGTGGAGGCCCAGGCCCGCAGGCCGCTCGTCGAGATCGTGGAAGCCTGCCACCGCGCCCTCCTGAGGACCCGGGGCGCGGCGCTGAGCCTGGCGCACTGGAACGCAGACCGGCGGGAGGTGACCTGGGTCGGCGTGGGGAACGTCGAGGCCCTGCTCCTGGTCGCCGGGTCCGGGGGACGCCCGGACCGGGAACGCCTCGTGCTCCGCCCCGGTGTCGTGGGGGACCGCCTGCCGGCGCTGCAGGCGTCCAGCGTGTCGGTCCCGCGGCAGGGGCTCCTGGTCTTCGCGACCGACGGCATCGGCGGCGGCTTCGATCGGGCCCTCGAGCCGGGGGCCGCGCCGCAGCCCCAGGCGGACAACATCCTGGCGCGGCACTCCAGGGGCGCGGACGACGCGTTGGTCCTGGTGGCCCGCCTCGGGAGGTGAGATCGTGCAGGACACGGCCATCCGCGAGCTGAAAGATCTGTACGCCGGGACGCTGCGGGACTACCTGGCGGACGGCGGGGAGGCCGCGCTGCAGCGGGGCTACGAGCTGGGGCGACGGGCGATCGGCGAGGGGATCGGCATCCTGGACCTGGTCGCGATGCACCAGGAGGCCCTGAAGGCGGTCCTGATCGCGATCGAATCGCCCGAGTCGATCCGCACCGCCGTCGAGGCCTCGCAGAGATTCCTGGCGGAGAGCCTGTCGCCGTTCGAGATGACCCACCGCGGCTTCGAGGAGGCGGTCCAGGCTCTGCGGCGGCTGAACGATCGGCTCGAGGACGAGGCCCGCAGGATCGCCCACGCCCTGCACGACGACGCCGGGCAGCTCCTGGCCTCGGTCCACCTGGTCCTGGAGGAGGTCTCCACCGGGCTGCCCTCCCGGACCCGCGACCGCCTCAAGCGGGTCCGCGGGCCCCTGGACGAGATCGAAAAACATCTGCGGCGGCTGTCGCACGAGCTGCGTCCGACGATCCTGGACGACCTGGGTCTTCTGCCCGCGCTGGAGTTCCTGGCGCAGGGGGTCGCGGCGCGCTCCGGGATCGAGGTCCGCGTGGAGGGGGCGGCCCGGCCCCGGCTGCCGGCGGCCGTGGAGACCGCCCTCTACCGCGTGGTCCAGGAAGCGCTGCGCAACGCCACGAAGCACGCCGCCGCCAGGCGCGTCGACATCCGGCTCGAGGTCGAGCCGGACGCCGCGCGCTGCACGGTGAAGGACGACGGACGCGGTTTCGACACGCAGGAGGTCCTCGATCGCAAGGGGGATCGGGGGCTGGGATTGATCGGCATGCGGGAGCGCATGAGCGCCCTGGGCGGCCGGTTCACGATCGACTCCGCCCCTGGACGCGGGACGGAGCTGCACATCATGATTCCTATTCCTCAGGAGGGACGCCATGGCGACACAGGTTCTTCTCGCCGATGATCATCAGATCGTAAGACAGGGAATCCGGGCGATGCTCGAGCACGAAGGATTCCGGGTCGTGGGGGAGGCCGCGGACGGCCGAGAGGCGGTCCGCATGGCCGAGACGACGCGTCCGGACGTGGCGATCCTCGATCTCGCGATGCCGGGGCTGAACGGTCTCGATTCCGCCCGCGAGATCCAGCGGTGCTCGGATCGGACCAAGACCATCCTCCTGACGATGCACACCGAGGATCCGTACGTGCTGGAGGCGCTGCGCGCCGGGGTCAGCGGCTACGTGCTGAAGACCCAGGCCACGATCGATCTCGTCCAGGCGATCCGCGAGGTTACGCGGGGGGCGGTCTACCTGAGCCCCGGAGTGTCGCGGACCGTCGTCGAAGCGTACAAGACCAAGTCCGAGCTGCCTCCCGACCCGCTGAGCCCGCGCGAGCGCGAGGTCCTGCAGCTCGTGGCCGAGGGGAAGACCACCAAGGAAGTGGCGGGGCTGCTCGGCGTCAGCGTGAAGACCGCCGAGTCGCACCGGATGCGCATCATGTCGAAGCTGGGCATCCACGAAACCGCCGGTCTCGTCCGGTACGCCATAAGGCGCGGTCTGATCCAGCCCTGAAGCGGATCCGGTCCTGAACGGGAGGGGCGAGTCTCCCCGCGCCCCGCCCCGCTCATGGAAGTTCCTCCCGCCCATTCCGGTCATCACCTGATGTTCCCAGCTTCGCTCTCGCCGTATGGTGAGGGCAGTCGCCGGCCCGTATGCGCGCGGCTGACCTGCCCGGCGATTCGGGCAGGGTGATGGACCGGGTTCCGCGGCCTCGTGGACGGGGCCGCCGGATGACCGGAGCCGGAGAAACGGTCATGGGACGATTGATTCGTCGGGCCGGGATTCAGAGCCACCACCCATCGAGAGCCACGGGAGAGGCCCGCCATCAGGCCCTCGCGTCGGCTCCCCGCCCTTCCGGGGCCTTCGGGCGCCGGGGCGGGCCCGGGTGGATGATGCGGCGGGGAGACGGGAGAGTTCTCGGGCCATGTCGATCCGGGTGATGGTCGCGGACGATCATCCTGTCGTCCGCCAGGGACTCAAGTTCATGCTGGCGAGGGAGGGCTTCGCGGTCGTCGCGGAGGCCGCCGACGGGCGCGAGGCGCTGCGCCAGTCGGAGGGGACCCATCCCGAGGTCGTGGTGCTCGACCTGGCGATGCCGGGCCTGAACGGGATCGACACCGCCCGCGAGATCATGCGGGTCTCCCCCGGCACCAAGACGATCATCCTGACGCAGCACACCGAGGAGCCGTACATCCTGGAGGCGCTGCGCGCCGGGGTCCACGGCTACGTCCTGAAATCGCAGGCGGTCTCCGACATGATCCAGGCGATCCGCGACGTGCATCGCGGGCGCCTCTACCTCAGCCCCGCCATCTCCAACGTCGTGGTCGGCGCCTACCGCGAGCGCGGCGAGCTGCCGCGCGACCCGCTCACGCCGCGGGAGCGCGAGGTGCTGCAGCTGATCGCCGAGGGGAAATCGACCAAGCAGGTGGCGGAGGTCCTGGGGATCACGGTGAAAACCGCCGAGTCGCACCGCAGCCGCATCATGTCCAAGCTCGAGATCCACGAAAAGGCGGGCCTCGTCCGCTATGCGATCAAGCGGGGCCTGATCCAGCCATGAGCTGGCACGTGGTCTGGACGCAGAGCCACTGCGAGCAGCTCGTGCACGATCAGCTCGCCTCCCGGGGGTTCGAGCCGTTCCTGCCGAAGGTCAGCGTCTGGTCGAGCCGGGCCGGCCAGAGGCACCTGGTGCGCCGCCCCATGTTCCCGGGATACCTGTTCGTGCGCCCCGTCCCGGACAAGCCCTCCTACATCGAGGTGCGCAAGGCCCGTGGCCTGGTCGCCCTGCTCGGAGAGGGCTGGGACCGCCTGGCGGTCGTTCCCGACGCCGAGGTCGAGTCGGTGCGGACGCTGGCGGAGTCGAATCTCCCGTGCATGCCCCACGCGTACCTGAAGGAGGGGATGCGCGTGCGCGTCGTCCGCGGCGCGCTCTCGGGCGTCGAGGGGATCCTCGAGCGCAAGAGCGACGAGAAGGGGCTCCTGGTGCTCTCCGTGGACCTGCTCTCGAGCAGCGTGGCCGTGCAGGTCGACTGCACGGCGGTGGATCGCGCATGAGCCCGGCGCGCAGGCCGCCGCTCGTGCCGGGCGTGCTGATCTGCGGCGGCCTCCTGTTCCACGGGGCGGCGAGCGCGAAATCGGACGTGTCCATGCGCGGCGCGCTCTCCCTGACGGGCGTCGAGGACGACAACCTCTTCTCGACCCCGGGAGAGGGGATCGAGGACCGCATCTCCAGGCTCACGCCGCAGGTCGACGCGGGCTATCGCACGGCCCGCCTGTCGCTGGCCGGCCGCTACGCCCTCGACGCGGAGCGCTACGCGGAGCACCCCGAGCTGGACACGTCGCGGGCGCGCCAGCACGCAGGGCTCGACCTGTCGGCCCGGCCGTCGCCGCGGCTCGGCCTGGCGCTGCACGGCGACTACGTGACGACGCTGACGCCGGGAGGGGACCTCAATCTCGCGACCGGGCTCGCGGCGGGCCGGGTGCGCGCCCGCCGCCTCGAGATGAGGCCGTCGATCGACTGGCGATCCGGCCCCGCCTCCGGCGGCAGCGTTACCTGGACGAGGACGACGGACGACGTGGCCGGCGGGGAATCGACGGAGACCCGGTCCGGCGCCATCGAGCTCGAGCGGCGCACGTCGCCGCGGAACACCGCGAGCCTCCGCCTCGCCACGACCCGCTACGACTTCGAGACCGCGAAGGACACCAGTGCGCACGTGATGAGCGTCGGCTGGGACCGCGATCTCGGCCGGCGCGCCGCGCTCGCGCTGCGGGGCGGTCCGCGATTCTCCGAGGGGCGGACCGATCCGGAGATCTCCGCATCGCTCCGGGGCGATTTCAAGACGATGCACGTCGCGCTCACCGGCGCCCGCAGCCTCACCACCGTCATCGGCCGCGCCGGCGCCGTTCTGACCGACAGCGTCCTGCCGACCGTGGCCTTCCAGCCGCGCCCGTGGCTCCAGGTGAGCGCCTCCCCCGGGTACTTCCGGATCCGGGACGCGCGCGGCGGGCCCGAGGCCACGGTCCGCCTGGCGGACGTCCAGGCGACGTGGCGCCTGGGGGACCGGCTGGCGCTCGTCGCGGGCTATCGCCGGAGCCGGCAGCGGGGGGCCCTGGATCCCCCCGCGCCGGGGTCGGTGGATCCGGTCCGTCCGATCGCCCACGACACGCTGTTCCTGGGGCTCGTCGCAAGCCAGGGCGGGGAATGGGCCCGCTCCGGCGGCGTGAAGCCCGCGGAGTGACGCGATGAGAGAGGCTCGATTCGTCGTGCTGTGCCTGGCCCTCCTGGCCGTCCCGGCCTCCATGCGCGCGTCGGACACGCGGGGCGCCGGCGCGGACCGCGCCCCGGCGGCCCCGACCGGCGACTACCGGATCGGGCCGGAGGACGTCCTGTCCATCTCGGTCTGGAAGAACGACACACTCGGCGGCGAGATGCCGGTGCGGCCCGACGGGATGATCTCGCTGCCGCTCCTCAACGACGTGCAGGCCGCCGGCCTGACGCCCATGGAGCTCAGGGACGTCCTCGTGAAGCGCCTCTCCGAGTACATGCCTGCGCCCGAGGTCTCGGTGATCCTCAAGGAGATCAAGAGCCCGAAGGTCTCGATCCTCGGAGAGGTGACGCATCCCGGGCGCTACGACCTGAGGGGGCGGACCACGGTGCTGGACCTGCTCGCCCTCGCCGGAGGGCTGACCGAGTTCGCCTCGCGCTCGCGCATCGTCATCCTGCGCGCCGCCGGTCCCGGGCCGAACCGCATACGGTTCGACTACGGAAAGGCGACGCAGGACGGCTCGCGGGAGAACATCGAGCTGCGCCCCGGGGACATCGTTCTGGTCCTCTGATGGACGCGCTCGCGCCGCATGGGTCCGCCGTCCCGGCCGGAATATCTGCCTCCGTCCGGCAACCACCCTGCTGCCCCCCCTCTGCCCGGGTGGGTTTCGGGACGGCGGACACCACCCCGCCACGACCCGCCCGGCCCCGGAGGCCGG
>DATNEZ010000087.1:0-5120 GCA_035606645.1 Binatia bacterium | reverse complement strand
CCGACGCGGTGACGGTGACCCGATCGTCGCGCACGGCCCACTGCACGATGACCCCGGACGGCAGCCGCTGCCGGCTGCGGTCGACCAGCGCGCGCACGGCGTCCTTGTCGAGGCCCTCCTGCGGGCCGCGCACCAGCACCTTCACGCCGGCGACCTCGGCCGCCTCGTCCGCGGCCCCCGCGGGCCCGCCGGAGGCCAGCGTGACCTTCATCTGGTCCACCTCGCGCTGCAGCGCGCGGTTCTGCTCCAGCAGGCGCTGCAGCGTCTCGTGCAGGCGCTGCCGCTCCACGTTCAGCGTCGCCTGCACGCGCCCCACCAGGACCTGGTCCTCCCGCGCCTGGCGAAGGGCCTGCTCTCCGGCCAGCGCCTCGATGCGGCGGACGCCGGCGGCGATGCCGCGCTCCTGGACCACCTTGAGCAGCCCGATCGAGCCCGTGCTCTTGGCGTGGGTGCCGCCGCACAGCTCGAGGCTGAACCCGGGCACCTCGACGACGCGCACGGTGTCGCCGTACTTGTCGCCGAAGAACGCCAGCGCCCCGCGCTTGAGCGCCTCGTCCAGGGGCATGACGCGGGTCTGGATCGGCAGGTCCTGCCGGATGACGTCGTTCACCTCGTCCTCGACCTGCGCCAGGATCTCGTCCGACAGCGCGCTGTAGTGACTGAAGTCGAAACGGAATCGATCGGGATTGACCAGCGACCCGGCCTGCTTGACGTGCAGGCCGACGACGTCCCGCAGGGCCGCGTGCACCAGGTGCGTCGAGTCGTGGCTGCGCATGATCGCCTCGCGGCGGTCGCGGTCGACCTCGGCCCGGACCTCGTCCCCCACGCGCAGGCGGCCCTCCTTGACGGCCACGTCGTGCAGGTTCAGGCCCGGAAGAGGCGCCTGCGTATCGCGCACCGACGCCACGCCGCCGGCCGCGGTCAGGAAGCCGGTGTCCCCCACCTGGCCGCCCCCCTCGGCATAGAAGGGGGTGCGGTCGAGAAGCACCTGCCCCTCTTCACCGGCGTGCAGCTCCTCCACCAGGCTCTCGCCCCGCACGAGGGCCAGGACCCGCGATCGATCGAGGACGGTCGCCTCGTGACCGACGAACTCGATCGAGCGGGCCGGAAGCCGGGACACCACCGCCGGCACGGCGGAGATCGACTCCTTCATCCCCTTGCGCGAGCGGTCGCGCTGCTCCTCCATCGCCTTCTCGAAGCGGGCCTCGTCGACACCCAGGTGCCAGCCATGGGCCACGTCCTTGATCAGGTCGAGCGGCAGGCCGAAGGTGTCGTAGAGCCGGAACGCCTCGGCGCCGGGAATGAGGCTCGTGCCGTCCGCCTTCAGGGTCTTCGCCAGGGCCTCGACCTTCGCCAGGCCGACGGCGAGCGTCTCGGCGAAGCGCTCCTCCTCCCGGCGGGCGGTCCGCGCAATCGTGTCGGCGTGCGCCACGAGATCGGGGTAGGCGCTTTCCATGACCTCGATGACGGTTCCGGCCAGGTCGCACAGGAAGGGCGTCTCGATGCCGAGGGAGCGCCCGAAGCGGATGGCTCGCCGCATGATGCGCCTCAGGACGTATCCGCGGCCGTCGTTGCCCGGCACGGCGCCGTCCGCCATCAGGAACACCATGGCGCGCACGTGGTCCGCGATCACCCGCAGCGCGACGCGATCGTTCTCGCTCCCCGGATCGGGCCGGCGCCCGGCACGGGCCTCGGCCAGCCGCGAGGCCGCGGCCATGATCGGCGCGAACAGGTCGGTCTCGTAGTTGCTCGCCGCGCCCTGCAGGACCGAGGCGAGACGCTCCAGCCCCATGCCCGTGTCGACGCCGGTTTTGGCCAGGGGCTTGAGCTCACCCCCGGGCTGCCGGTCGTACTGCATGAAGACCAGGTTCCAGATCTCCATGTAGCGCTCGCACCCCTCGCTCTCGCATCCCGGAGCGCATCCGGGCCTGCCGCACCCGAGCGCCTCGCCCCGGTCCATGTGGATCTCGGAGCACGGCCCGCACGGCCCGGTGTCCCCCATCGACCAGAAATTGTCCTTCTCGCCCAGCCGGACGATCCTCCCGGCCGCCACGCCGATCCCCTTGTGCCAGGCCTCGTACGATTCGTCGTCGTCCTTGTAGATCGTGACCCAGAGGCGATCCTTCGGAAGCGCGAACACGCCCGTCATCAGCTCCCAGGCGTACGCGATCGCCTCCTTCTTGAAATAGTCGCCGAAGGAGAAGTTCCCGAGCATCTCGAAGAACGTGTGGTGGCGCGGCGTGCGCCCGACCTGCTCGAGGTCGTTGTGCTTGCCGGAGACGCGCATGCACTTCTGGGACGTGGCGGCCCGCTTGTAGGCCCGGTTCTCGCGCCCCAGGAAGACGTCCTTGAACTGGTTCATCCCGGCGTTGGTGAACAGGAGGGTCGGGTCCTGCGCGGGGATCAGGGACGACGAGGGGACGCGCTGGTGCCCGCGCTCCTCGAAGAAGCGCAGGAACTGCTCGCGGATCCGTGCGGCGCTCGTGTCGGTCCGGGTCATCGGTCGTCCCCGAAGGCGCGTCATTATAGCAAGCCGGACCATGGGGCGGCGGGAGCGCCGGACGGGCACGGGGGCGGAGGCAGGCGAAGGGTGGCAGGCGGCCCGCATGGCGGGCTATTTCTTGCGGGCGCCGCCAGCGCCGTGGGCGCGTGACAGATCGAAGACCGAGGCGCCCGGGGCGGACGCGGCCCCGCCCTGCGCGTTCTCGAACCCGGTCTTGAGGGTGCTCTCCATCTCCCGCTGGGCCACGTCCGCGGTCGATTCGATCCCCTGCAGCTTCAGCTTGAACTCGTCCGGGTTGCTGGCGCGGCGCAGCGCCTCCTCCATGGTGATCAGCTCCTTCTTGAACAGCCCGTAGATCGACTGGTCGAAGGTCTGCATGCCGTACTGCGAGGTCCCCTGGGCGATCGCCTCGTGGATCAGCTTGGTCTTGTCCTTGTTCTCGATGCAGTCGCGCACGAAGTTCGTGATGCGCAGCACCTCGGCCGCGGGAACGCGCCCGTTGCCGTCGGCGCGGGGAAGCAGGCGCATCGAGATGACCGCCTTCAGGACGCTCGCGAGCTGCAGGCGGATCTGCTTCTGCTGGTGCGGCGGGAACACGGAGATGACCCGGTTCACCGTCTCGGTGGCGTCCAGCGTGTGCAGGGTCGAGAAGACCAGGTGGCCCGTCTCGGCCGCGGTCAGGGCGGTCTCGATCGTCTCGTAGTCGCGCATCTCGCCGACCAGGATGACGTCGGGGTCCTGCCGCAGGGCCGAGCGCAGGGCGGTGGCGAACGACTTGGTGTCCACCTCGACCTCGCGCTGGTTCACCAGGCTCTTCTTGTCCCGGTGCAGGAACTCGATCGGGTCCTCGATGGTCATGACGTGCTCGGTGCGCATGTTGTTGATGTAGTCGATCATCGCGGCCAGGCAGGTCGATTTGCCGGAGCCGGTGGTCCCGGTCACCAGGATGAGACCGCGGCGCTCGTCGGCGATGGTCTTCAGGACGGGTGGCAGGAGCAGGTCCTCGATGCTCAGGATCTTCGCGGGAATGACGCGCAGGACCAGCCCGACGGTGCCCCGCTGCTGGAACACGTTGACGCGGAAACGCCCCAGGCCCGGGACCGAGTAGGCCAGGTCGATCTCGTAGTGGTCCTTGAATTTCTGCTTCTGGCGCCCGCTCATGATGCTGAACGCCATCGCGATGGTGTCTTCCTGCGACAGGCGGTTCAGCTCGGAGAGGGGGGTCAGGTGGCCGTTGATGCGGATCACGGGGTGGCTGCCGACCTTCAAGTGCAGGTCGGACGCCTTGCGCTCCGCCGCGATCTTCAGGAGATCATTGACGTGCATCGACTTGTCGCCGCTCCCCCGGGCGTGTACCGCCACCTGGATCGGACGGGTCGAATCTAGGTTCCGGATCCGGGGAAGTCAAGAAAGAGGCTTGTTTTCTGGCTGTTACGCGGGAGCGGGATCAGACGGCCGTGAGCCAGCGGTAGCGGTCCTCGCTCTGGCCCGAGGTGATCGACTTGTACTCCGCCTGCAGGCGCGAGGTGATCTCCCCCCGCCGGCCGCGGCCGACCGTCGCGCGGTCGACCGATCGGATCGGGGTGACTTCGGCGGCGGTGCCGACGAAGAAGACCTCCTCGGCCGTGTACAGGGCCTCGCGCGGGATGCTGCGCTCGACCACCGGGAGCTTGAGGTCCTGGGCCAGCTGAAGAATGGTGGCGCGCGTGATCCCCGGCAGGATCGAGGCGGTGAGCGGCGGGGTGTACAGGGTCCCCTTCTTCACCAGGAACAGGTTCTCGCCGCTCCCTTCGCTGACGAAGCCGGTGGAGTCGAGGGCGATCCCCTCGACGTACCCGTTGACCAGCGCCTCCATCTTGATGAGCTGCGAGTTCATGTAGTTGGCGCTCGCCTTCGCCATGGCGGGGAGCGTGTCGGGCGCCTGCCGCCGCCAGGAGGAGACCATGACGTCCACCCCCTTCTCGGCGGCGTCCTTGCCGAGGTAGGAGCCCCACGGGTACGCCGCCACCGCCACGTCGATGGGACAGGGGAACGGATCGACACCCAGCGACTCGTAGCCGCGGTAGGCCAGCGGGCGGATGTAGCAGGCCTCCAGCCGGTTGGCGCGGATCGTCTCGAGGATCGCCGTCTCCAGCTGCTCCCGCGTGTACGGGACCTCCATCCGGTAGATGGCGCATCCCTCGAACAGCCGGTCGACGTGATCGCGCAGCCGGAAGACGGCCGGACCGCGCTGCGTCTTGTAGCAGCGGATCCCTTCGAAGATGCAGGAGCCGTAGTGGATGACGTGCGACAGGACGTGCACGGTGGCCTGGTCCCAGGGGACCAGACGGCCGTTCATCCAGATCGTCTCGGCCTTCGTGAAGGCCATCCGGGACTCCTCAGCGATGCTTTGTCAAGCGTGAGCCGCGTCAGTATAGGCCATAGAGTGAAACGATATCAAGATCATCGCCGGGGGCGGTCGCGGGGGCAAGAATTTCTATTTGCGGCAGAGGACCAGGGCGGACCAGGGGCGGGAGCGGCGCTGTTCCACGAGGTCCAGGGCGACGCGGGAGGCGGCCTCGAGCAGCCTCGCCTCGTCCTCGATCAAGAGGCCGGCGAGGATGGCGCGGCCGCCGGA
>DATNEZ010000240.1:0-6722 GCA_035606645.1 Binatia bacterium | reverse complement strand
GGATGCGGGCGGCGCGGCCGCGCTCGGCGGACCCACCGCCGCGGAGCGGGGCCAGGAGGCGGGATGGCTGATCGCCACGATGTCGTGATCGTCGGGGGCGGGCACAACGGGCTGGTCACCTCGGCCTACCTGGCGGCGCGCGGCTTCAAAGTCTTGGTCCTGGAGCGGCGGCCGTTCGTGGGCGGGGCGTCGGTGACCGAGGAGCCGTGGCCGGGGTTCAAGGTCTCGACTGCGGCGTACGTCATCAGTCTGCTGCGGCGCGAAGTCGTGCGCGATCTGGACCTGAAGCGGCACGGGCTGACGATCTACCCTCAGGACCCGCCGTACTTCCAGCCGTATCCGGACGGGCGGTACCTGATGCTCTGGAACGACTACAACAAGACGCGCGCGGAGATCCGCAAGTTTTCGGCGAAGGACGCGGACGTCTACGAAGACTACGAGAAGGCCCTGAACCGGCTGGCGGAGTTCGTCGAGCCGCTCCTGATGATGACGCCGCCCGACCCGACCTCGTCGCGGCTGCACGATCTGTGGGGGCTCCTGAAGGTGGCGCGGCTGGCGCGCGGGCTGAAGAAGGACCTGTACGGCGAGATCGAGATCCTGACGGCGAGCGCGAAGGATTTCCTCGACTCGTGGTTCGAGTCGGAAGAATTGAAGGCGCTCCTGTGCGGCCAGGCGGTGATCGGGACGTTCGCGGGGCCGCGCACGCCGGGGACGGCGTACGTGCTGTTCCACCACGTCATGGGGGAAGTGGACGGGATGCGCGGCTGCTGGGGGGTGGTGCGCGGCGGCATGGGGCAGGTGTCGGAGTGCATCGCCCGGGCGGCGCGCGAGCGGGGGGTGACGATCCGCTGCGGCGCGGCGGTCGAGAAGATCCTGGTGAAGGACGGGCGGGCGGAGGGGGTCGTCCTGATGGGGGGGGAAGAGATCCGGGCGCGCGCGGTGGTCAGCAACGCCGACCCGAAGATCACCTTCCTGAAGCTGCTGGACGCGCGGCGCGATCTGCCTCCGGAGTTCGTGCGGTCGATCGAGCGCTTCCGGATCACGGGGTCGTCGATCAAGGTCAACTACGCGCTGTCCGAGCTGCCGGACTTCACGGCGCTGCCGGGGAAGGCGCCGGGGCCGCAGCACCGGGGGACGATCGACATCTGCCCGTCGCTCGACTACATGGAGAAGGCGTACGACGAGGCGAAGTACGGGGCCTGGTCGTCGCAGCCGTTCCTCGAGGCGGTGATCCCGACGGTGTACGACGACTCGATCGCGCCGCCGGGGAAGCACATCATGTCGGTCTTCTGCCAGTTCGGCCCGTACGACCTGAAGGAGGGGACCTGGGACACCGAGAAGGAGAAGTTCGGCGACCGCGTGACGGAGATCTTCACGCGCTACGCCCCGAACTTCAAGGGCTCGGTCATCCACCGGCAGGTGATCAGCCCGCTCGACCTGGAGCGCGACTTCTCCCTGACGCACGGCAACATCTTCCAGGGGGACATGACGCTCGACCAGCTCTTCTTCATGCGCCCCGTACCCGGGGCGGCCGACTATCGCACTCCCGTGCGCGGCCTGTACCTCTGCGGCGCCTGCACCCACCCGGGGGGCGGCGTTATGGGGGCGGCGGGGCACAACGCGGCGCGCGAGATCGGCCGGGATTTCCGCAAGGGCCTGCTGCGCTAGCCGGCCGAGCCCGGCCCGATTGGGCCCGGGCGAACAAAAAGGGCCTCCGGTTCTGCCCGGAGGCCCTTCGCACATCCAGAACTCAAAGCTTCAGTAGTGGCTCGTGCCGCGGCTTACGCCTTGTCGTGGTGCTCGCCGTGCTTGCAGCAGGCGCCGACCGGCTGCTGGGCCCACTCCTGGACGGCCTTGATGGTCTCGGGTGAGTTGCCGGTCAGGGTGAACGTGCCGCCGTCGTCGGTCATCTCGACCTTGGCGGTCACACCTTCCATCCCGACGGGGCAGCCCTCGCACGCCTCACCGTTGGCGTGGGCCGAGAGATGCTCCTTGATGTGGCTGATGGCCTTGGCGTTCTTCCCCTTCAGGGTCACGATGGCGCCGTCGTCGGTCAGCTTCGCTTCCTTGACGACGTTCTTGGACAGGTCGCAGTGCGAGCCTGCCGTCGTGGCCTCTCCCTTACCGTGCTTGCAGTCGGCTCCGGCAAAGGCCAGGCTGGTCAGTGCGACGGGGATGACCAGCGCCAGGATCGCCTTGCTCTTCAGGACATTCCTCATGGTGATCTGCCTCCTTGGCAAGGAGCCATATTACCCGACCCCGCCCCCGACGACCACCCCGAGCCCCCGCCCCCTTCGAACCCCGGCAGGCGATCCCGCGCGAGGCCCGTGAGGCGGGGCGCGGGGGCTGCGGCTGCCGGGCCGTCTGAGACCTCGCGTCCCAGGACCCGCCGCGCGTTTTTTCAGCGCGGTGGGCGGACGCGAGGCGAAGAGCGAGGGGAGGCGTCGCGCAGCGACGCCGGACCCGTGCCCGGCGGGTGCGGCCCCCGGCCGTCGGCTTGGTGTTGCGCCCCGTGAAATCGCTTCATGCTCTTCGTTTTTTCGTGCTTGCGTGCCGCCCGCCCGCCCCGTAGAATGGCCGCCTCATTTCACATGACGCGGCTCCGGTTCACGGCCTGAGAAAGGGTGCGATGGCGACCAAGTACGACGCGATCATCGTCGGGGGCGGGCACAACGGTCTGGTGAATGCCGCCTACCTGGCGCGCGCCGGCAAGAAGGTCCTGGTCCTCGAGCGCCGCCACGTGCTGGGCGGCGCCGCGGTGACCGAGGAGATCTTCCCCGGCTTCAAGTTCTCCGTCTGCTCGTACGTCGTCTCGCTGCTGCGCCCGGAGATCATCCGCGAGCTCGACCTGCCCCGCCACGGCCTGGAGATTCTGCCGCTCGACGGCACCTTCACGCCGGCCATCGAAGGCGACAGGTACCTGTGGCGCGTCAACGACCACGCCAAGTCGATGCGGGAGATCCGGCGCCACTCGCGCGCCGACGCCGACGCGTACGAGGAATTCGGCAAGGCGATGGTGGCGATGTGCCGCTTCGTCAAGCCGATCCTCAGCATGACGCCGCCCGATCCGACGACGCTCAATCCGCGCGACCTGATGAAGCTCCTGTTCCTCGGACGCCGGTTCCAGGGGCTGTCGAGCGAGGACAAGTACAACCAGGTCCAGCTGATGACGATGAGCGCCATCGATTTCCTGGACCAGTGGTTCGAGACCGACATTCTCAAGGCGACGATGTCCGCCTCGGGGATCATCGGCACGTTCCTCGGCGTGCGCTCCCCCGGCACCGCCTACGTCCTGCTGCACCACTACATGGGGGAGATCGACGGGGCGTTCCGCTCGTGGGGCTTCGCGCGCGGCGGCACGGGGGCGATCAGCAACGCCATCGCCATGGCGGCGCGCGAGGCGGGGGTCGAGATCCGGACGGAGTCCCCCATCCAGAAGATCCTGGTCAAGCACGGCAAGGCGATGGGGGTCGTCCTGCAGGACGGCGACGAGATCCTGGCCGACGTCGTGTCGTCGAGCGTCGATCCGAACCGGACGTTCCTGAAGATGATCGACGCGAAGGAGCTGCCCTCCGAGTTCATCGAAGAGGT
The DNA here is from genome assembly GCA_035606645.1 of Binatia bacterium. Classification (GTDB taxonomy): domain Bacteria; phylum Acidobacteriota; class Polarisedimenticolia; order Gp22-AA2; family Gp22-AA2; genus Gp22-AA3. Next base: position 3,131 of record DATNEZ010000240.1, on the reverse strand, counting down.
GAAGCGCTACAAGTTCCGCGGCTCGAGCGGCAAGGTCAACCTCGCGCTCGACGGCCTGCCGGACTTCACCTGCATGCCCGGCCCCGGGGCCCATCTCAGAGGGGCCATCTCGATCTCACCGAGCGTCGAGTACATGGAGCGGGCCTACGACGAGGCGAAGTACGGCGCCTACTCCAGCCGCCCCTACATCGACATGGTCATCCCGTCGCTGACCGATCCGTCGGTGGCGCCGCCCGGCAAGCACATCCTGTCCTGCTTCGTGCAGTACGCCCCGTTCAAGCTGAAGGAGGGGCCCGAGGCGTGGGAGGGGAAGCGCGAGGAGTTCGGCGACACGGTCGTCAATACCATCTCGCAGTACGCCCCGAACCTCAAGAAGATCATCGTCGGCCGCCAGGTCGTGACGCCGCTCGACCTCGACCGCACGTTCGGCCTGACCGAGGGGAACATCTTCCAGGGGGAGCTGTCCCTCGAGCAGCTCTTCTTCCTGCGCCCCATCCCCGGCTGGGCGAAGTACCGGACGCCGATCAAGAACCTCTACATGTGCGGCTCGGCGACCCACCCGGGCGGCGGCATCATGGGGGCGAACGGGCGCATCGCCGCGATGGAAATCCTGAAGGACTGGGGAGGGACGACCTAGCCCATGGCCTCGAAGCGCGACGTCGTCATCATCGGTGGCGGGCACAACGGACTGGTGACCGCCTTCTATCTCGCCCGCGCCGGCAAGAAGCCGCTCGTCCTCGAGAGCCGCCCGACCGTCGGCGGCGCCGCGATCACCGACGAGCTCCATCCCGGGTTCAAAGTGCCCACGCTGGCCCACACGCTCGGGCCGCTGCGCCCCGACGTGGCGCGCGACATGTCTCTCGATCGCCACGGGCTGCAGGTGATTCGGCCCGAGGTGCGCGTGTTCGCGCCCCATCCCGACGGCCGCGCCCTCTTCCTGTACGACGACGCCGAGCGCTCGGCCAAGTCGATCGGCACGTTCTCGGCGAAGGACGCCGTGAAGTACGCGGAGTTCCAGGGGACGCTCGGCCGCATCGGCAAGGTGATGTCGAAGGTCCTGGAGATCACCCCTCCGTCCATCGATCATCCGTCGAAGGCGGACCTCTGGAGCATGCTCAAGGTCGGCCGCGGCCTGCGGGGCCTCGGGAAGAAGGAGATGTACCACGTCCTGCGCTGGGGCCCGATGGCCGTCGCCGACCTGGTCGCCGAGTTCTTCGAGACCGAGCTGCTGCGCGCCGTCGTCGCCGCGCGCGGCATGTTCGGCGCCTTCCTGGGCCCCTGGTCGGCCGGGACGTCCGTCATGCTCCTGATGCGCGCCGCCAGCGACCCCAATCCCGCCGGCCCGACCCTGTTCGCGAAAGGCGGCATCGGAGCCGTCACCCAGGCCATGGCAGCCGCCGCCAGGCAGGCCGGCGCCGAGATCAAGACAGGCCCCCAGGCCCACGTGCGCCAGATCCAGATCCGGGACGGCCGCGCCACCGGCGTCGTCCTCAATTCCGGCGAGACGATCGAAGCGAGCGCCGTCGTCTCGAACGCCGACCCGCGCCGGACGCTGCTCGGACTCGTCGACCCGGTCCACCTCGGCCCCGAGTTCGTCGTCAGGATGCGCAACTATCGCTGCTACGGCACCGTCGCCAAGGTGAACCTGGCCCTGTCGGGCCTGCCGGAGTTCACGGCGCTCAAGCGCCCGCCCGCAGGCAGCCCCGCCGGCGCCGCCGCCCTGTCGGGCCGCATCCACATCGGCCCCGAGATCGACTACCTCGAGCGCGCCTTCGACGATTCCAAGTACGGCGATTTCTCGAAGAACCCGTACCTCGACGTCACCATCCCGTCGATCGCCGACCCGACCCTCGCCCCGGCCGGCAAGCACGTCATGTCGATCTCCATGCAGTTCGCCCCGTACCGGCTGAAGACCGGCGACTGGGACGCGCGCTCCGAGGCCCTCGGCGACACCGTCGTGAACACCCTCGCGCAGTACGCGCCCAACTTGAAGAGCCTCATCCTCAAGGGCCAGGTGATCACGCCCAAGGATCTCGAGTCGACCTATTCCCTCACCGGCGGCCACATCTTCCACGGCGAGCTGGCCCTCGACCAGATCTTCACCATGCGCCCGCTGCTCGACTGGGCGCGATACCGGACGCCGATCCGATCCCTCTACCTCTGCGGCTCCGGCACCCACCCCGGCACCGGCCTCACCGGCGCATCGGGGGCCAACGCGGCCCGGGAAATACTGAAGGACCTGAAGTAGCCCGTCCTCTCGCGGATCGACCATCGCCACGCGCATCGCTCAGGCCTTTTCCGCCGTGTGTCGTGCTGCATTCGCCCCGCTCTCATTCGCCGGTCGTCGTTGTCGTCATCGTCCGGGCCCGCGTAGATTGACCGGGAACGGGGTGATCCATGAAGCACAACGCGCTCGTGTCGCTTGCCACCGTCTGGCTCGCTGCGTGCAGCCAGAGCCAACGCATCGCACCCATTGCAACGACCGATCCCGGGACGCTCCATGCGATGTACCAGGAGATTTACGCGCAGGTCCAGGATCGAACGTGCTCCGATCCTTCGGCTTGTACCTCGCTCCCGCTGGGCAGCAAGCCATGCGGTGGGCCGTGGACCTTTCTCGTCTATTCGAATGAAGGAGTGGACGAGGCCGAGCTGCACGCCAGGGCAACGCAACTGGCCGCGTACGAGCTTCAGTACGACCTGGAGCACCATGTGATCTCAACGTGCGACATGGCTCCACCGGCCAACCCGGCGTGCGTGGATGGCGTCTGCATCGATCTCAATCGGTCCGAGTGAACACTCTTGTCGCCACCGCCCGCCTCGGCGTATATTCCCCGACAGCAGGTTTCATGCGGGCCGTCGGGGTCCCGCCATCACTGTCAGGCATCATTCGGTAACGAGTCCCGCGGCCTTTATTGGATTAGGCTGACCGGCATTAGCTGCATAATCCCCTAAAAGTAGCGTCCCGCTACCTTTAGTGGGTTATGCAGAACTGTCTAATTTTAGTTAGCCGGAGCAAGCGCAATGAGCGCAAGTTCTGAGTGTTTTGCGGCTGTGATCAGTGACGCACCTGGCTTTGAGAGTCGATGGCGAGATGTCCTCGCCCGCTGGGAGCCCGAGTATCCCGGTGACTA
>DATNEZ010000236.1:0-2364 GCA_035606645.1 Binatia bacterium | reverse complement strand
CTCGATGGACGCGTGGTCGAGGTGAGCCTGTGCGGCGTCCGTGCGGGAGATCGCACCCGCGGGCACCGCCTGGGGGGACCGGAGCCGATCCCCATGACCGATCCGTCCCGCTACGTCGAGGTCCTGCGCGAGCACCTGGTGGCCGCCCCGATCGAAGAACGACGGAGCGCCATCCAGGCCCGGCTGCAGGAGGCCGCGTCCGCCGCCGGGGCCCGGGTCGCCGCCCCGCCCGGCGCGCCCGCGGGAAGCGAGGGGGACGCCGAGCTCCTGCACGAAGTCACGCGCTCCGTGGAATGGCCGCTGGTGATCTCGGGGGAATTCGACGCGGCGTTCCTCGACCTGCCGAGGGAAGTCCTGGTCACGGCGCTCCGTCACCATCAGAAAGCGTTCGCCCTCGAGGGTCCCGACGGGCGGCTCCTGAACCGCTTCCTTGCGATCGCCGACGCGCCGAAGGACACGAAGGGGGCGATCCGGAGGGGGAACGAATGGGTGCTGCGCGCCCGGCTCGCGGACGCGCGGTTCTTCTGGGACGAGGACCGGAAGGCTCCGCTCGAGGCGCACGGCGCCGGTCTCGACAGGGTCACGTTCCACGAGAAGCTGGGGTCCTACGCCCGGAAGGTCGAGCGCATGCTGGCCCTCGCGGAGACGATCCTGCCCGCCTTCGAGCGGTCCGGGCAAAGGGTCGACGGCGGCGCGGCGCGGCAGGCGGTGCGGTTGTGCAAGGCGGACCTGACCACGCAGATGGTGAAGGAGTTCCCCGAGCTCCAGGGGATCGTCGGGGGGCTCTATGCTCGGGCGGACCGGTTGCCGGAGCCGGCCGCGGCCGCCATCACGGATCACTATCTGCCGCGGGCCGCCGAGGACCCGCTGCCGCGGACGGCGGAGGCGGCGGTCGTGTCGCTCGCCGACCGGCTCGACACGCAGGCCGGGATTTTTCTCCTGGGGATCGTGCCGACCGGCTCGCGCGACCCGTACGGCCTGCGGCGCTCGGTCCTGGGGACCTGCCGCATCCTGATCGAGATGCGCCTCCACGTGTCGCTCGAGGCCCTGATCGATCGCGCGCTGGCCGGCTACCGGGACTCCGGCATCGAGGGCGCGGTCGGCGGGGACGCGGCGAAGACGGCGCTCCTGGAGTTCTACCGCGGCCGCCTCGAGCACCTGGGCGAGGCGATCTCCCCGCGCGCGGATTCGGTGCGCGCCGCGCTCGCGGCCGGGATGGACGATCCGTTCGACCTGCGGCTCCGCGTCGAGGCGATCGATGCCCTGCGCCGGGAGCCCGGTTTCCTGACGCTCGCGCTGGCTCACAAGCGCATCAAGAACATCCTGAAGGACCGCCCTGTCGGGCCGCCGGACGCGGCCCTGCTGAAGGACGAAGCGGAGCGGGCGCTGGAGCGGGCCCTCCGGCAGGCCCTGCCGCTGATCGCGGCGGCGCAGGAGCGCGCCGATCACCTGGCCGCCCTGCGCGCCATCGAACGCCTGGCCCCGCATCTCGACCGATTCTTCACGGAGGTCCTGGTGATGGCGGACGATCCGCGCCTCCGGGACAACCGCATGGGTCTGCTGCGCGAGATCGGCGGGCTGCTCCTGCGCGTGGTCGATTTTTCCGAAATGGCGGCGGAGGCCTGATGGCCCGCCGCATGATCTATTTCTTCGGGGGCGGCCGGGCCGAGGGGCACGGCTCGATGAAGGAGATCCTGGGCGGCAAGGGCGCGGGCCTCGCCGAGATGACCAACGCGGGTCTCCCGGTGCCGCCCGGTTTCACGATCACGACAGAGGCCTGCAACGACTACTTCACCGCCGGCGAGAAGCTCCCCGACGGCCTCTGGCAGGACGTCCTCGAGGCCGTCCGCGAGGTCGAGACGCTGACCGGCAAGGGCTTCGGCAACGCCGCCGACCCGCTGCTGGTCTCGGTCCGGTCGGGGGCCAAGTTCTCGATGCCCGGGATGATGGATACGGTCCTGAACCTCGGCCTCAACGAGGAGACGCTCGAGGGGCTGATCGCCCTGACCGGCAACGAGCGCTTTGGCTGGGACGCGTATCGCCGCTTCATCCAGATGTTCGGGCGCATCGTCATGGGCGTCGACGGCGAGAAGTTCGAGCACGCCCTTCAGGCAGCCAAGGACTCGCGCGGAGTCAAGCTGGACACCGACCTCGACGCCGCAGCCCTGCGCGACCTGGTGACCGAGTTCCTGGCCGTGGTCAAGGATTCGACCGGCCGGGATTTCCCGACCGACCCGTTCGAGCAGCTCGACCTGGCGATCAAGGCCGTCTTCGCGTCGTGGTTCGGCAAGCGAGCCGCCGACTACCGCAAGAACCAGGGCATCCCCAACGACCTCGGCACGGCCGTCAACGTCGTGACGATGG
>DATNEZ010000225.1:0-2168 GCA_035606645.1 Binatia bacterium | reverse complement strand
CCCGGTCGTGCTCTCGAAGTTCATCGAGGGGGCCAAGGAGCTGGAGGCCGACGCGGTCGCCGCGAAGGGACGGGTCCTGGCGGTCGCGGTGACCGAGCATGTGGAGAACGCCGGGGTCCACTCGGGGGACGCCACGGTCATCCTGCCGCCGCAGAAGAACTATCTCGAGACGGTCCGGCGCATCCGGTCGATCACCGCCGAGCTCGCGCGCGCCCTGAGGATCACCGGACCGTTCAACGTCCAGTTCCTGGCCGTGGACAACCAGGTCATGGTCATCGAATGCAACCTGCGCGCCTCGCGCTCGTTCCCGTTCATCTCCAAGGTGAGCGGCGTCGATTTCGTGGACCTGGCGACGCGGGCGATGATGGGGGCCGAGGTGCGCCCCGTGCCCGCCTCGCTCCTCGACCTCGGCCACATCGGAGTGAAGGCGCCGCAGTTCTCCTTCTCGCGCATCAAGGGAGCCGACCCGGCGCTGCGGGTCGAGATGGCCTCGACCGGCGAGGTGGCCTGCCTGGGGGAGGACCTGCCGGACGCCTTCCTGAAGGCGATCCTCGCGGCGGGCTTCAAGCCCCCCACCCGCAAGCAGGTGCTCCTGACGATCGGATCGCTGAGGGACAAGACGAAGTTCCTTCCGTCCGCCCGCGTCCTGCACGACCTGGGCTTCACGCTGTACGCGACACGCCACACGTCGCGTTTCCTCGAGGAGCAGGGTGTGCCCAACGTGAGGCTGTACAAGATCCACGAGCGTCGCAAGCCGTCGCTCCTCGACTACATCACGCCGAACCGGCTGGACCTGATCATCAACGTGCCGGCCGGATACGACCGCAAGGAGCTGACGGACGGGTACATCATCCGCCGCCGGGCCACCGACGTGGGCATTCCGCTCATCACCAACCTCCAGCTGGCGGAGCTCTTCGTGAAGTCGATCGCGAGCACGAGGTGGGAGGATCTCAAGGTGGAGCCGTACGATCGCTACGTGGGCCCCGCCGCGGGCTGGAAAGGGAGCGGCGCCGGAGAGATCGAGGGGCCGGCGTTCGTCCGGGGGGCCGGGCGCGCGGAGGACGCGGGCGCCGGCCGTGAAGGGGGGAGTGCTCCCGCCCCGGCACGGAAGCCCGCCCGGCGCAAGGTCCGGGTTGAGCCCCTGGCTCAGGCCGTCTTGGCCTGAGCGTCGATCAGGTCGAGGATCCCGCGCTCCCGCAGCTTCTTGAAGGCGCGCAGCGCGTCCACCTCGCGCAGCGGCGAGATGCTGATGATCGAGCGCAGGTCCCACGACCCGTTGACCCGGCTGACCAGGAACCCCTCCTCCGGGCTGAGGTCCTGGCTCATCAGCGTTTCCAGCGGTTTCTTCAGGACGGGGATCTTCTTCGGCGGCAGGTAGTGACGGTAGGCCTTGTCGATGAAGTGTTCCTCGGCCACCTGGATGAGCGCGTTCATCTCGGGGTTCTTGCCGGCGCTCTTGCGCGCTTTCTCGAGGATGACCAGCGCCCCTTCCGAGTCGCCGCTCTTGATCAGCTCCTTGGCGGCGTCCATCAGCGCCTGGGGGCTGTCGGCCGGGGGGCGCGAGGGGGCCGGCGCCGCGGACTCCTCCTGGACGACCTCCAGGAATTTCTTCTGGACCATGACGAACAGCACCTGGCAGACGTTGTACTCGGAGGCGTGCGCCTCGAGGACGATCTGGACGAGGGTGCGGCGGCCGTCCACCAGGTCGTAGATCCTCCGCGGGAACTTCTTCGCGGCGATATCGGACGGCAGGGGCCTCTGCGATCGACGCAGGACGATTCCGTTGTGCGGCAGGAGCTGGCGGATCTTCTTCGAGGTGTCGTAGCGCCGCAGCCCCTCCATCAGCACGTCCTCGACCTTGATGGAGATCAGCACCTGGTCCCCCGGAGGAAGCTCGTTCTCCACGAACTCGAAATCAGCCTCCATCCACAGGAAGAGAGAGTAGATCGTCTCCTCGGCCTTCAGCCTCAGGACGTCGCCGACCTTGGCCTCGGACACGAGTCCCTTCTTGACCAGGATCCGCCCCAGCATGACCTTGGTCTGCGCCTGCAGGTCGAAGGCGTCCTTGAGCTGCTGCTCGGTGATGATCCCTTCGCTCAGCATGAACTGGCCGAGGAACTCACGCGTGTCGTCGCTGGACGACCCGATGATCGCGCCGCCCTGGAAGT
>DATNEZ010000190.1:0-2148 GCA_035606645.1 Binatia bacterium | reverse complement strand
ACGCCCGGCTGTCCCATGAAGGCGCAGATCGAGAAGGACGTCCGGGACGCTCTGTCACGGCTTCCGGGCGTGTCGGGCGTCGACCTCAAGATGGGCGCCAAGGTGCGCCGGAGCATCGAGACCGAGGGGGGGCTGATCCCCGAGGTCGCGAACGTGGTGGCCATCGGATCAGGGAAGGGGGGGGTCGGCAAGTCCACGGTGAGCGTGAACCTCGCGCTGGCGTTCGCGCGGGCCGGCGCGTCCGTGGGGCTGATGGACGCCGACATCTACGGGCCGAACGATCCGCAGATGCTGGGGCTCAAGGAAAAGCCCGAGGTGCAGGATCGCAAGCTCCTGCCGGTGCCTGTCCACGGGATCAAGATGATGTCGATGGCCTTCTTCCTCAAGGAGGACGAGCCGGTCGTCTGGCGCGGCCCGATGCTGCACGGCGCCATGAAGCAGTTCCTGGGGGACGTGCTGTGGGGGAAGCTCGACTACCTGTTCATCGACCTGCCCCCCGGCACCGGCGACGTGCAGCTCACGCTCTCCCAGATCATCCCTTTGACCGGGGCGGTTCTGGTCACCACCCCGCAGGACGTGGCGCTCCTCGACGTGCGCAAGGCGGCCGCGATGTTCCGGAAGGTGAACGTGCCGATCCTCGGGGTGATCGAGAACATGTCCTACTTCGGCTGCCCGCACTGCGGCGAGCGCGTCGAGATCTTCAGCCACGGCGGCGGCAAGCGGGTGGCGGAGCAGTTCGGCGCGGCGTTCCTGGGGGAGATCCCGCTCGACATCCGGCTCCGGCAGGCAGGGGATGACGGCCGCCCCATCGTCGTGTACGATCCGAAGTGCGGCCCTGCGCTGGCGTTCAAGGACATCGCCGAGAAGCTCGCGGCGATCATCAGCGTCAACACGTACAGGAAGTACGAGCAGGAGATCACGGCCCGCACCTGACACCATGCAATCATCCATGCGCCGTCCCCGGCTTTCCGGCCCCGTCCGCGGCCCGGCCCGATACTCGGGCCGGCTCCTGGCGGTTCTCCTCGGCACGTCCCTCGTGCTCGGCGCCCCGGCGGCGGCCGCAGAGGCCCCGCCGGACGCCGTCGCGCGCGTCAATGGCCGGCCGATCCTGAGGCGCGACTTCGAGGCGGCCGTGCAGCTCCAGTTCCGCGGCCGTCGGGCGGGACGGGACGGGCTCGGGGATCTGAACGCGGTGCGGGAGCAGGTGCTGGAGCGGCTGATCGAGAGCGAGCTCCTCTACCAGAAGGCGTCCAAGGCGGACGCCTCGGTCCCGGAGGACCAGATCGAGGCGGAATTCAAGAAGCTCCGGGACGGTTTCTCGTCGGCCTCCGAGTTCGCGGGCGTCCTGAAGGAGACCGGCGTCACCGAGTCCGAGCTGAAGGCGCAGCTTCGCAGGACCCTGATCGTGACGCGTTTCGTCGATCGGGAGGTCCTGGCCGGGCTCGAGGTGAAGGACGAGGAGATCCGGCGCTACTACGACCAGAACCCGGCCGAGATGGTGCGCGCCGACGCGGTTCCGCTGAAGCAGATCATGGTGCGCGTCCCCCCCTCGGCCTCGCCGGCGGCACGCGCCGCGGCCCGCCAGAAGATCGAGGCGATCCTCAAGGAGGTCCGGGCGGGGGAGGACTTCGCCACGCTGGCGCGCCGGCACTCCGAGGGGCCCGAGGCCTCCTCCGGGGGAGACGCGGGGCTCCTCATCAAGGGGAAGGGGCCGCCCGCCATCGAGAGGGTGGCGTTCTCCCTCGAGCCCGGAACGGTCAGCGACATCATCGAGTCGCGGCTCGGGCTGCACATCATCAAGGTCGGACCGCGGCGGCCCGGAGGGCCGATCCCGTTCGAGGACGCCAGGGAGGGGATCCGCGCCCGGCTGATGGCGCGCGGACGCGAGGCCAGGATCCGGGACTACGTCGGACGCCTCAAGGAACAGGCCAAGGTGGAGCGCAGTCTGCCCGCCGCATCCTGATGGGGCGGCGAACCAGGAGCCTGTCCGAGGCGGGGGAACGCCGGTGATCCAGGCGGCATCTCTTCTCGGCGCGGCGCTGATCCTTCTGGCCTATGCCGCCCACCAGTCCGGGCGCCTTGGACGCGAATCCCTCTCCTACCACGTCATCAACGCCGCCGGCGGGGCGATCCTCCTCGGCGTGGCGT
>DATNEZ010000189.1:0-2714 GCA_035606645.1 Binatia bacterium | reverse complement strand
GCTTCTCCAGGCGGTCCCTGAGGGCCGCCTTGCCGGGGGGGAGGATGAAGATCAGGACGGATTCGGGAATCAGGCGCCTTATGCTCATCGCGCCCTGCGTGTCGATGTCCAGGAGGATGTCGTGTCCGTGCTCCGCCGCCTCCTGGACCGACTTCCCGGACGTGCCGTAGAGGTGCCCCCCCACCACGGCCCATTCGACGAACTCTCCCTGCTCGCGACGGCGCTCGAATTCCTCCCGGCCGACGAAGTGGTAGTCGACCCCTTCCTTCTCGCCGTCGCGCGGCGATCGCGTCGTCGTCGAGACGGAGAAGTCGATGGTCCGGTCCTCGTCCAGGAGACGCCGGCAGAGCGTGGTCTTGCCTGCGCCCGACGGCGCCGAGATCACGAAGACGGTCCCCCGCGAGCCCCGCTTCGGGCCCACGCCCCGGTTCTGGCCCTTCCCCGCCGGCTTCACGTCGATCCCCTCCCGCTTCGCATGATGCCCGCCTGACCGCCCGTCTTCATTCGAGGTTTTGCACCTGCTCCCGGATCTTCTCGACCTCGGCCTTGATGACCAGGGCCTCCCGGCAGATGGGCAGAGCCTCGGCCTTCGACGAGATGGTGTTCGCCTCCCGGTTCATCTCCTGCATGATGAAATCCAGTGTCTTCCCCACCGGTCCTCCCGGCCTGTCGAGCGTCGCCCCGACCTGCTCCACGTACCCCTGCAGGCGGACCAGCTCCTCGGTGATGTCCACGCGCCCGGCCAGGAGGGCCACCTCCTGCGCCAGGCGGGTCTCGTCCAGTGACCGCTCCCCCTCGAGCAGGAGTTTCAGGCGTTCCTTGATGCGTCGGGCGCACGCCTCAGGCAGTCCGACAGCCTCGCCGAGGATGCGCCGGACCGCTTCCCGGATGACGGCCAGGTGCCCGTTGACGTCGTCCACCAGGCGGCGGCCCTCTTCGGCGCGCATCGTGTCGTAACGCAGAAGGGCCTGGCGCAACGCTTCCGGCACCAGGGTCTCCGCCACGCCGTCCACGACGGTTTTCTCCGCCTGGACGGCGACCGCGCCGGGAAGGGACAGAAGCGCCTCGAGGCCGACGCTCCCTCTCAGGCCAAACTCCTTCTTCAGTCTGGCGGCCGCCCGCAGATACTCTCCGACCAGTTCGTGGTTGACCTCGACGCGGACGGACGCCGGGCGCCTGGAGGCGATGGCGATGGCGATCTCGATGCGCCCGCGCGACACCCGCTCCTGGACCTCGGAGCGCAGGACCGGCTCGAGTCGACTGACCTCGGCCGGCAGCCTCCATTTGACGTCCAGGTAGCGATGGTTCACCCCCTTCAGCTCGACGTCGACGCGCACGTCTTCGCTTTCGGCTGTTCCCTGGCCGAAACCGGTCATGCTCTTCACCTGGACGAGTGCGCTGCTCATGGGCGCTCGGGTGGATCCGCGTCTTCAGTCCACCCGTGGGCTCCTCCGTGCCTCGATCATATCCCAGGCCGCCGCGGCCACTCTTTCGATTGCCCCGGGCCGGCCGAGTCTCGAGCGCACGCCCGACCAGGACCGTCGCATCGAATCGGCCACCTGCGGCTCGGTCAGAATGCGTCGGATCTCGGCCGCGACCCGCTCCGGGCGGCACTCGTTCTGGACCAGCTCCGGGGCGATGCGCTGGCCGGCGATCAGGTTCGGCATGCCGATGTGCGGCACGCGGGAGACGATGCGCGCCAATGCGTACGTGAGTGGATTCACCCTGTACACGATCACCATCGGAACGCCCAGCAAGGCCGTCTCGAGGGTCGCTGTGCCTGAAGCCACCACGGCGGCGTCGCAGGCCGCGATGACGTCATATCGGTGATCGCGGGCCCAGGCCCACCCCGTCATGCTCTCGCCCCGTTCGGTATCCGGCCCCCGCAGTCCCGAGCGGCCCAGGTAGCGGTCAACCTCCGCGTCGGTGATCGTCGGGGCGACCGGGACGACGAACTGCAGATCACGAAACTCCTTCCGCAGGAGGCGCGCCGCTTCCACGAGGACGGGGAGCAGGGCGTGCAGCTCGTTCCGCCTGCTGCCGGGAAGAAGAGCGACGGTCCGTCGATCGGGCTCCAGGCCCAGCGGAGCCAGCGCCTGCCGGCGGGTGAGCTCCGGCCGGACGATGTCGAGAAGGGGGTGGCCTACGAACTCCACCGGCACGCCGGCGCGGCGATAGATCTCCTCTTCGAACGGCAGGATGACCAGCATGCGATCCACAACTCCCGCGATCTGCCCCACGCGGCCCTTGCGCCATGCCCAGACCTGCGGGCTGATGAAGTAAAGGACCGGGATCCCGGCTCGGTGCGCATGTTTCGCAACCCGCAGATTGAAATCCGGATAGTCGATCAGGAGCACGAGATCCGGCCGTTCCGTGGCGGAGGCCACCAGGCTGCACACCCTTCTGTAGGCCCGCCAGATGTGCGCGGCGCTTCCCAGGACCTCCAGGAAGCCGGTCACGCCGAGTCCCTCCGCTCCGATCAGATCGGGCAACCCGGCCGATCTCATCGAGGGCCCGCCGATGCCGGTGAACAGCAAGGGAGGCTCGGAAGGGGACGGGCGGGCGGCGGCGGCCCGCATGACCAGACTGCCGTAGAGGTCGCCTGAAGCCTCGCCGGCCACGATCAGGACACGAGCCGGGAGGGTCACGATCTCCCGTTCCCGGTGGACCGGGTGCCGGAATCGCGCCGGGATTGCAATATGTCCGTCGTTTCG
>DATNEZ010000172.1:0-3513 GCA_035606645.1 Binatia bacterium | reverse complement strand
CGCCCTGTCGGCCGGGCCGGACCCCCTCGCCGTGCACCGCCGCCTGGCGCGCGAGTGCGTCGAATTCCTGAAGCCGGTCGGCCACCTGATCGCCGAGATGGGGCTGGGCCAGGAGAACGCGCTGCGCGCCCTGTACGGCGGCCAGTCCGGGCTCGAGGTCGCCGTCGTCAACCGGGATCTCGCCGGCATCCCGCGCGTCCTCGTCGTCCGCGCGCGCCCCTGAGCCGCGCGGGGCGGCCCCAGCGCACCGCGGCCCCCCGCGCACCGCGGTATACTCCGCCCATGTCCGAGCCGTTGCCCGTAGCACGGGCGCTGTCGATCGTCCTGGATGCCGCGCCAGTCCTGCCTTTCGAGGACGTGGCCATGGACGAGTCCGCGGGCCGGTATCTCCAGGAAGAGGTGCGCGCCGACCACGACTATCCCGACTTCGACAAGTCGAGAATGGACGGGTTCGCAGTCGTCGCCGCCGACCTGAAGGACGCGCTCCGGCCGCTCCGGATCCTGCAGGAGATCCCCGCCGGCATGGATCCGGCGGCCCTGAAGAGGGTGACCCCGGGCATGGCGTCGCGCATCATGACCGGCGCCCCGATCCCGCCCGGCGCCGACGCCGTCCTGATGGTGGAGGAGACCGAGCCGGTCCCCGGCGATGCGGAGGCGATCCGGCCGAAGAGCGCCGTCCGGCCGGGGGACAACCTCGCGCGCCGCGGGGCCGACATCCGGACAGGGGAGGTCCTCCTCCGAGCCGGCGAGTTCATCGGGCCCGGCGAGATCGGCGTCCTGGCCTCCTGCGGCCGAACCCGTGTCCGCGTGGGCCGCGTTCCGCGTATGGCCATCCTCGCCACCGGCGACGAGCTGGTCGAGCCCGAGCAGACACCGGGTCCCGGCCGGATCCGCAACAGCAACGGCCCGCTCCTTCTGGCGCTGGCGCGGCGCGCCGGAGTTGTCCCGCGCTACCTCGGCATCGCTCCCGACGACGAGGCCCCGCTCCGGCGGATGATCGAGGACGGCCTGGGCGACGACCTGCTGGTCCTCTCGGGGGGCGTGTCGATGGGGGTGTACGACCTGGTCGGCAAGACGCTGCGGGCCGCCGGGGTCGACCTGCTCTTCGACAAGGTGGCGATCAAGCCCGGGAAGCCGTTCACCTTCGGCCGCCGTGGCCGCACGCTCGTCTTCGGCTGCCCCGGAAATCCCGTGTCCACCTACGTCATCTTCCAGGTCTTCGCCCGTCCGGCACTGCGCCGGCTGATGGGCTGCCCCGACCCCGTGCAGCCCCCCGTGCGCGGCGTCCTCACGGGCCCCGTGCGCCAGCGGCCCGGCCGCGACGCCTACCTCCAGTCCCGGGCGCGCTGGAACGGCACGACCTTCGAGGTCGAGATCATCCCGAGCAGCGGCTCGGCCGACTTCGTCGCCTGCGCCCGCGGCAACGCCCTGGCCATCGTGCCGGCGACCGTATCCTCGATGGCGACCGGGGACCCGATCGATGTCGTCCTGCTGGACGATCATCAGGAGCGCTGACCATAAGACTGTGTCGGGCGCGCTCGCGTTGACACCCCGCGAACGCGTGTAGTAACGTCCGCGCCCGCACCGGATTCGATCGGCGAAACGGCGCCGGGCGACGCCCTGGGAGGAGCGCTTGGCGAAGGTCACGGTTCTGATCGCGGACGACCTGAAGCTGTTCCTCGAAGTCGAGAAATCCTACCTTCAGCGCGGCGGGTTCGAGGTCCTCACGGCGATGTCCGGCGAGGAGGCGGTGAGTCTCGCGCTGCAGCGCCAGCCGAACCTGATCCTGCTCGACCTGGAGATGCCGAAGATGGACGGCGCGGCGGCCTGCGCGGAAATGCGCAAGAACCCGGCCCTGGCGGCGACCCCGATCATCATCATGAGCGCCACGGGCGGATTGCAGAACCACGACCGCTGCATGAAGGCGGGGTGCACCGAGTTCATCACCAAGCCGCAGAAGCCGGACGAGCTCCTGGGCATGGTGGCACGCATCCTGGCGCTCAAGAAACGCGAGTCCGAGCGGATCACGGTGGTGTTCAACGTCACCGGGAAGGACGCCACGCGCCAGGTCATCGGCCAGGCGAAGGACCTGAGCGAATCGGGGATGCTGATGGCGACGCACGTCCCGATCAACGTGGGGGCCGTCCTGCAGATCGAGTTCTTCCTGCCGGGGACGCGGTCGCAGATCAAGGTCCAGGGGAAGGTGGTGCGCCAGGTGAAGGCCGCCGACGGCACGCACCAGGTCGCCGTCCAGTTCACCGACCTGAGCCAGGACGACCGGGCGGTTATCCTGGACTACGCCCCTTCCTGATCAGGGCGTCCTGGAGCGATCGCAGCGCCGAGTCGTCCGGGTGCCGCTCGAGCCCCTGCCGCACGAGGTCGAGCGCCTCCGGCACGCGGTTCATCTCGGACTTCGCCAGCGCCATCCCGAGATACGGCCCGCTCCCCTGGTCCCCCAGGTCGCGCGCCCGCCGGAAGGCGTCCAGCGCCCGATCGGGCTGCGACAGGCGGCGGTACGCCGATCCCAGCTTCAT
Organism: Binatia bacterium; assembly: GCA_035606645.1. GTDB lineage: Bacteria > Acidobacteriota > Polarisedimenticolia > Gp22-AA2 > Gp22-AA2 > Gp22-AA3. The sequence continues at coordinate 979 of DATNEZ010000172.1, read as the reverse complement.
GTACAGGCCGGCCTCCGGCGCCTGGGTCGAGGCCCGCTCGTAGGCCGCGGCGGCTTCGTCCCAGCGCCCCAGCTGGGCATAGGCGGCGGCGAGGTTTGAGAGAAAGCGCGGGTTCTCGGGATCGAGCTCCTCCGCCCTGCGGAACGACTCGACCGCTTCCTGGGTGCGGCCCCGCGTGGCCAGCAGCACGCCCAGGAGGTTGTGGTACTCGTCGATGCGCGGATCGCGCGCCAGGGCCCGCCGCACGATCGGCTCGAGCGCGGCGTGCTTCTCGGGCGGCAGGATCGCCATGAGGCGCTGTGCCGCCATGGCGCGCGCCGGATCGGCCTGGAGAGACTTCCAGTAGAGCGCCGCGGCCCCGTCGCGGTCGCCGGCGTCCTCGAGGAGCCGGGCGGCGATGGCGTCGTCGAGACCGGGACTCTTCTCCGTGCGGCCGGCCCAGCGCTTCACCGCATCCAGCGCCGCGGGCCTGCCGCCGGGCTCCGAGAGGCAGAGCTGCACGATCCACAGGACCGACTCCGGGTCCATGGCGTCGAGGGTCCGCAGCCCCTCGTCCAGGGCGGCGATCGCCTGCCGGGGCTCCCCCATGCCGAGGAGCGCCTCGGAGAGGAGCTGGTAGGTCTTCGGAAGCTTCTGCTTCTCGTTCGCGAGTCGAAGCTGCTTCGCCGCCGACGGATAGTCCCGCCGCTTCATGAAATACGTCGCCAGGTTGCGATGGTAGAAGACCTGCGTGTCCGCCTCGGGGCCGGACGCGCCTGGGGCGCCGGCGGCTGACGGCGCGCCGGGAGCGGCGCCGGCGGGGGACGACGCGCCAGGGGCGGTGGTCACGCCCGCCACGGACGGGGCGGCGGCCCCCTCCCGGCCCCCGTCGCGGGGGGCGTTGCCGGCGTCGCCGCCGATGTAGCCGAGGGCGCGCAGGTTGTCGAGGAGCTCCTCCTCGGCCTCGCGCACTCCGGGGCCCGCGGCGAGGAGCGTTTCG
>DATNEZ010000080.1:0-3484 GCA_035606645.1 Binatia bacterium | reverse complement strand
GGGGCGCTTCCGCCAGAACCTCCTCGGCAAGCGCGTCGACTACTCGGGCCGATCCGTCATCGTGGTCGGCCCCGAGCTGAAGCTCCACCAGTGCGGCCTGCCGAAGAAGATGGCGCTCGAGCTGTTCAAGCCGTTCATCTACAACAAGCTGGAGCAGGAAGGGCTGGTGTCCACCATCAAGGCGGCGAAGGAGATGGTGGAGCTGCAGAAGTCGAAGGTGTGGGATTTCCTCGAGGAGGTCATCCAGGAGCACCCGGTCCTGCTGAACCGCGCCCCCACCCTCCACCGCCTCGGCATCCAGGGGTTCGAGCCGGTGCTGGTCGAGGGGAAGGCGATCAAGATCCATCCGCTGGTGTGCACCGCCTTCAACGCCGATTTCGACGGCGACCAGATGGCGGTCCACATCCCGCTGTCCCCCAAGGCGCAGATCGAGGCGCAGATCCTGATGCTGAGCACCCAGAACCTGCTCAGCCCCGCCAACGGCCAGCCGGTGGTCATCCCGACGCAGGACATCGTGCTCGGGGTCTACTACCTGACCAAGCACAAGCAGGCGGCGAAGGGGGAGGGGCGCATCTTCGGGTCCTCCGAAGAGGCGCTCCTGGCGCTCGAGCTCGGCGAGGTCGAGCTCCTGTCCGGAGTGCGCGTGCGCTACTCCGGCGAGCTCATGGACCTGACGACCGTGTACGACGACCAGGACATCCTGCACACGGACATCCAGGTCGTCGAGAACCAGCTGATCGCCACCACGGTCGGGCGCATCCTGTTCAACGACAACCTGCCGGAAGGGCTGCCGTTCGTCAACGGCCTCCTGAAGAAGAAGGGCCTCGGCCAGCTCGTGCAGTTCTGCTACCTGCACTTCGGCAACGAGAAGACCGTGCGGATGGTGGACGAGCTGAAGACGCTCGGCTTCTACTACGCCACGAAGGCGGGCGTGTCGATCGGCATCGACGACATGGTGGTCCCGGCCAACAAGGGGCGGCTGGTCGAGGAGGCCCGCAAGGCCCAGATCCTCGTCGAGAAGGAATACAACGAAGGGGCGATCACGCCGGGCGAGCGCTACAACAAGGTCATCGCCATCTGGTCGAAGGTCACCGAGGACATCTCCGAGGAGATGTTCCGGGAGATGCAGGAGATCGACCAGTCGGGCGGCGAGTTCAACCCGATCTACATGATGGCCGACTCCGGCGCCCGGGGCAGCAGGCAGCAGATGCGCCAGCTGGCGGGCATGCGCGGCCTGATGGCGAAGCCCTCGGGCGAGATCATCGAGACCCCGATCACCTCGAACTTCCGCGAGGGTCTCAACGTGCTGCAGTACTTCATCTCGACGCACGGGGCCCGCAAGGGACTGGCCGACACGGCGCTCAAGACGGCGGACTCGGGGTATCTCACACGGCGCCTGGTGGACGTCGCCCAGGACGTGATCATCACCGAGGACGACTGCCAGACGATCGACGGGATCCACGTCACGGCGATCGTCGAGGGGGGCGAGGTCATCGAGCCCCTGCGCGACCGCCTCGTCGGCCGGGTCTCCATGGAGGACGTCTACGATCCTCTCACGGGCGACCTGATCATCAAGGCGAACGAGGAGATCAACGAGGACATCGCCAACCAGATCCAGGGGGCGGGCCTCGAGAAGGGGAAGATCCGCTCGGTGCTCACCTGCGAATCGCGCCGCGGCGTGTGCGTCAAGTGCTACGGCCGCAACCTGGCGACCGGCCGGATGGTCGAGCTGGGCGAGGCGGTCGGCGTCATCGCCGCGCAGTCGATCGGCGAGCCCGGCACGCAGCTGACGATGCGGACGTTCCACATCGGCGGCACCGCGGCGGGCGGCGCCGAGCAGTCGCGCCAGGAATCGAAGAACGCCGGCCTGGTCACCTTCATCAACCTGTCGACCGTCCGCAGCAAGGGCGGGGACCTGGTGGTGACCAACCGCACCGGCTCCCTGGTCATCCAGGATGCCAAGGGGCGGGAGAAGGAGCGCTACTCCATCGCCTACGGCGCCTCGCTGAAGGTGTCGGACGGCCAGTCGATCGATCCGGGCGCCCTGCTCGTCGAGTGGGACCCGTACACCCTGCCGATCCTCACCGAGGTCGGCGGCCAGGTGCACCTGAAGGACGTGGTCGAAGGGGACACCATGAAGGAGGAGGTGGACGAGGTCACCGGATTCGCCCACCCCGTCATCCTCGAGTCCGCCGACGAGAAGAAGCAGCCGAAGGCGGTCATCAAGGACCCGAAGACCGGCAAGACGCTGAAGGAGTATCTGCTGCCGGCCAAGGCCCACCTGATGCTGCAGGACAAGGACACCGTCTCCCCGGGTATCGTCCTGGCGAAGATCCCGCGCGAGACCACCAAGACCAAGGACATCACCGGCGGCCTGCCGCGCGTGGTAGAGCTGTTCGAGGCGCGCCGTCCCAAGGAGCCGGCCGTGATCACCGAGATCGACGGGGTGGTGCGGTACGGCGAGGTGCTCAAGGGGAAGCGCCAGATCATCGTCGAGGACGCGGAAACCGGCGAGACCCGCGAGTACGAGGTGCCCAAGGGCGTCCACATCAACATCCAGGAAGGGGAGCGCGTGCGCGCCGGCGACCCCCTGATCGACGGCCCCCGCGACCCGCACGACATCCTGAGGGTCAAGGGGAAGGAGGACCTGCAGCAGTACCTGGTGAACGAGATCCAGGAGGTCTACCGCCTGCAGGGCGTCAACATCAACGACAAGCACATCGAGACGATCGTCCGCCAGATGATGCGCTGGGTGAAGGTCGAGGAGGTCGGCGACACCGAGTTCATCGTGGACGAGCAGGTGGACAAGTTCCGCTTCCAGTCGGAGAACGAGCGGGTCATCAACGAGAGCGGCCAGCCTTCGACCGGCCGCCCCCTCCTGCTCGGGATCACGAAGGCGTCCCTGTCGACCGACTCGTTCATCTCGGCGGCCTCCTTCCAGGAGACCACGCGGGTCCTGACCGAGGCGGCCATCGCCGGGCGCATCGACTACCTGCGCGGGCTGAAGGAGAACGTCATCATGGGCCGCCTCATCCCGGCGGGCACCGGCATGGAGCACTACCGGCGCCTGCAGATCGCCCCGGACGGTCCGCCTCCCATGGAGGAGATCGTGCCGGAGGGGGTCGAGACGCCGGGCCTGGAGGAGGGGCTGGAGCCTCGGACGGTGGAGGAAATCATCTCCGCCAGCCAGCAGGACAAGGGGGTCGCGTAGCCGGCTCCCAGGGGCGGGGGAGGGGTCCCCGAGGCCTGCGTAAGTTTTTGCAGGCAAAGTTCTTGACAGCACGGGGCCCCTTTGCTACTATCCGGCGGTTTCACGGACAGCGATGGGTTGGGACGCATGGGGTGCCGGGCAGGCTCCCGGTTGCCGGGGGGCCTGTTGCGGCCGATGGTGCGTGTTTCAAGCGACGTGATTGGGGATTGACTTCAGATGCCGACGATCAACCAGCTGATCCGCAAGCCGCGGCACCCCAAGCCGGTGCGCACC
>DATNEZ010000162.1:0-10666 GCA_035606645.1 Binatia bacterium | reverse complement strand
CGATGGACCGGTGTGAATGCAGGCGCACAGCGCGAGGCAGGCCAACGCCGCGCCGGGGCGGAACGGTCCCCCCCGGCGCGTCAGGCTCATGAGCGGGGGAAACCCGGGGCGATCAGGCGCCGCCTTTCATCATGGACGCCCAGGTCGCCTCGACCTTCTTCCATTCATTCTCGAGCGCGTCCCCCTTCGGAGCGCGGGCCAGGAGCCCGATCGCCCTCGACGAGTCGAGGAACGCCTGCTTGGCGACGCGGGTCACGACGACGAACCCTTCGTCGTAGATCCCCTTCGCCTCGCCGGCAGCGTTGTGGTGGTGCCCCCCTTCGAGGAGCCGCTTGCGCACGGCACCGACCGCGTTGTCCCCTTCCGTGCCGAGCTGTCCCACCGCGGACGCCAGGGCCTCGAGGGCCGCCTGCGCCCCTTTCGTGTCGCTCGCCTTGATCGCCTTGCGCGCCCGGTCGAGCTCGACCTGCGCGTGCGCGTAGCCGGCGCCGAGGACGGAACGCACCAGGTTCGCCTCGGTCGTCTTCACCGCGAGGATGGCGTCCGCCAGGCTCTCGTACGTCTTGACCATCGCGGGCGGCGTCCCCGCCGGCATTCCCCCGGCCTGCGCCCGCGTTTCGAAGACGCCGAGCACCAGGACTCCCGCCGCCAGGGCGGTCGCTGCCGCGATACGCCGCACGTGCGCTGACATCATCTGTTGCCTCCCGCCGGCCGAGGCCGGCTCGAATGACGACGCGCGGAGGATAGTGAATCGCGGGCCGGTTGTCCATGCGGGGGGCGGGCGCCGGCCCGCCGCCGGACGATCGGGACGGCGGCTAGCGGACGAACGTCCCCCGGCGGAGGTCGTCGAGGGCCTGCTCGATCTCCGCCTTGGTGTTCATCACGAAGGGGCCGTAGCGGGCGATCGGCTCGCCGAGCGGCTTGCCGGACACCAGCAGGAACCGGGCATGATCGGCGCCGGTCTTGACGTGGATCGCGTCGCCATCACCCAGGACCACGAGCCTCGGGGCCGAAACGACGACGTCCTCGCGCCCGGGGCCGGGAAAGACGGCCTTCCCCTGGAAGACGTAGGCGAACGCCGTGTGGCCGCGCGCCACGCGCTCGCGGTAGGCGCTGTTCGGCGGGACGAGGACGTCGAGATAGATCGGGTCGGCCGCGATGTCGGTCACCGCCCCCCGGACGTCGCCGACGGTGCCGGCGACGACCCGGATCTTCGCGCCGTCCTTGCCGTCGATCTCCGGGATCGTCTCCGACCGGACGTCCTGGTAGCGCGGCGCGGTCATCTTGGACTTCGCCGGCAGGTTCACCCAGATCTGGAAGCCGGCGATCCCCTCGGGGCGGACCTGCGGCATCTCCTCGTGCAGGATGCCGCGCCCGGACGTCATCCACTGGATGTCGCCGGCGCCGATGCTGCCGGCGTTTCCCAGCGTGTCCCGGTGGTTCACCGCCCCCTTCAGCATGTAGGTGACCGTCTCGATCCCCCGGTGCGGGTGCTGCGGGAACCCGGCCTCGTAGTCACGCCGGTCGTGCGACGAGAAGTCGTCCAAAAGCAGGAACGGATCGAGATAGTTGACCTCGCGCGTGCCGATGCTCCGGTGGAGCCGCACCCCCGCCCCTTCGAGAGTCCCCTGCGGCTCGACGATCGACTGGACCCGCCTGATCTCGCTCATGTGGTCCTCGCTTGATGCAGATCGCCCTGAAGATATTTCAGCCCCGAATCGACCATCACGGTGACCACGCGGCGTCCCGGCCCCAGCTCGCGCGCCAGCCGCAGCGCGGCCCAGAGGTTCGCGCCGCACGAGATCCCCGCCAGGATCCCCTCCTCCTGTCCCAGCCGCCGGGCGGTCGCGTACGCGTCCTCGTCGCTCACCGCGACGATGGCGTCGGCCAGGTCCATCCGGCAGATCGACGGCACGAACCCGGGCCCGGTCCCCTCGATGCGGTGCCCCCCCAGGGGACCGCTCTTCGAGAGCATCGGCGAGGCGGCCGGCTCGAGCGCCACGCAGCGCACGCCGGGGGCCCGCTCCTTGAGCACTTCGGCGTTCCCCGAGAAGCAGCCGCCCGTTCCCACCGCCATGACGAAGGCGTCGAGGCGGCCGTCCAGCGCCGTGAGGATCTCGCGCGCCATCGGGTGGTAGCCGGCCCGGTTGTCGGGGTTGTTGAACTGGTCGGTCCAGAAGTGGTTCGGCTGCGCCGCCAGCTCGCGGGCGCGGGCGATCATCGCCTGGATGAGCTCGGGCGTGACCTTGCGGTTCACGCTCTTGTGGATCTCGACCGTCGCGCCGAAGGCGCGCATCGTCTGGATCTTCTCCTCCGCGAACGCGTCCGACGACACGAAGCGCGCCTTGTACCCCTTCGCCGCGCACACCATCGCCAGGGAGCTGCCGGTGCTGCCGCCGGTGTAGTCGACGACGGTGCCGCCCGGCTTGAGGACGCCGCGCCGCTCCGCCCCCTCGACCATCGACAGCGCCATCCGGTCCTTCATGCTGCCGGTCGGGTTCGCCCCCTCGAGCTTGACGAAGACCTCGGCGCTCCGGGGCCCCGGCATCCGGGCGAGCCGCACCAGCGGCGTGTTGCCGATCGACTCGAACAGCTGCTTCATGTCCGCCTCCTGCTCTCCTGCCGCCGGCGAGCTCGCCGCGGCGCCTGTCAGCGCCCCGCGCTCAGCGAGGCGAGCAGCGCGTCGAAACGCGCGCGGTTCGCCTCCATGGTCTTCTCCGGGCCGGTGCACTTGAAGAACCAGTTGGCGTCGGGGCCCGGCACGATCGCCCCGAGGAGCATGGAGTCCGGCTTCGGCTCGGGATCGGGGCCGCCCCCCATCGACATCGGCGACGGCGTGTACGTCCCGTGCACCTCGGCGCGGCTGATCGTGAACCCGCCGGCCGTCGTCTCGGAGAACTTCGGCGACGCCTTCCCCCCGCCATGGAACTGCGCCGCCCAGCGATCGAGGTTGGCCTTCACGTCCCCCCCCTGCCCGGCGCCGAAGTAATAGACGACGCACTCGCCGGCTTCCTTGTCCCCCGGAGCGGCCGGCAGCCGGTACTGCGCCTTGCGCATGCCGGACTTCGGCGTTTCCGCGACCCATTCCTTCGGGGCCGTCCAGGCGAGCTCCCCGGACGCGGCGGCTCCCGGCAGTCCGGCCAGGGCGGCATCGTGCGCCGGCAGGAGACTCAGCCGGTCTGCCGTCCCGGCGTCCGGAGCCGGGGGCGGCGCCGCGTCCCCGGTCGCCTGGGCCGTCGACGGCGCCGGCGGGGCTGCCCCATCCGTTCCCACGGGGGCGCCGCCGCAGGCGAGGCTCGCCGCGAGCGCGGCTCCGCCGAGCAGCACGGTCCGGATGGCGCGGCCGGCCCTTTTCATACTGGCATCCTCCCTGGAGCGATTGTCCGGAAGCATTATGCCAGAGTCGCGGGGGGAGGGCACGACCGCGGCACGCCGCGACTCGTGCTATGCTTCGCGTTCCGCGCCCACCTTGAGTTTCGCGGCGGCAGCGGCTGAACCCTTAGGCGACGGACATGTCCAAGCAGATGACCATGAAGGACGCCATCGCGCGCTTCGTGCGCGACGGCGACCTGGTCGTCATGGAGGGGTTCACCCACCTCATTCCGTTCGCCGCCGGGCACGAGATCATCCGCCAGAAGCGGCGCGACCTGACGCTCGCCCGCCTGACCCCCGACCTGATCTACGACCAGCTGATCGCCGCGGGCTGTGTCCGCAAGATGATCTTCTCCTGGGCCGGCAACCCGGGGGTGGGGCCGCTGCACGCCTTCCGGCGCGCCGTCGAGCAGGGGAAGCCGCGGCCGCTCGAGATCGAGGAGTACACGCACTTCGGCATGGTGCTGCGGTTCATGGCCGGGGCGTCGAACCTGCCGTTCCTGCCGACGCGCAACTATCCCGGCACCGATCTGACGAAGGTGAACCCGCACTTCAAGACGATCCGCTCGCCGTACGGCGACGAGGAGCTGTGGTGCGTGCCGGCGCTGCACCCGGACGTGACGATCGTGCACGCCCAGCGGGCCGACGCCGACGGCAACACGCAGGTCTGGGGCCTGTACGGCGTGCAGAAGGAGGCGGCGTTCGCCAGCCGCAGGGTGATCGTGTCGGTCGAGGAGATCGTCGACTCGTCGGTCATCCGCTCCGACCCGAACCGCACGCTCATCCCGGGCGCCATCGTCAGCGCGGTGGTGCACGAGCCGTTCGGCGCCCACCCCTCGTTCGTGCAGGGGGGGTACGATCGGGACAACGATTTCTACCTGAAATGGGACGCCGTGTCGCGCGAGGAGGCCGGCTTCCAGAAGTACCTCGACGAGTGGGTGCACGGGCTTCCCGACCGCGCCGCCTATATAAAGAAGATGGGGGCGCGCTTCGACGAATTGAAGGCGGACCGGCAGATGTGCGAGCCGGTCAACTACGGGTTCTGACCATGGCCGAATACACGACTTCCGAGCTGATGGTCTCGCGCGCGGCGAAGGAGCTGAAGAACGGCGACGTCGTCTTCGTCGGCATCGGCGTGCCGTCGCTTGCGGTGAACCTCGCCTACCGGATGCACGCGCCCGGGATCTGCATGATCTACGAGTCGGGGGCGGTCGGCTGCGTGCCGAAGCGCCTGCCGATCTCGATCGGCGATCCGTGCCTGGTGACCGGGTCCCTGGCGGTGGTGCCGATGCTCGACGTGTTCAACCTGTACCTGCAGCGCGGCCTGATCGACGTCGGCTTCCTGGGCGGGGCCCAGGTGGACCGCTTCGGCAACATCAACTCGACGGTCATCGGCGACTACGCGAAGCCGAAGGTCCGGCTGCCGGGCAGCGGCGGCGCCTGCGAGATCGCGGCCCTGGCGAAGAAGGTCGTCATCACCATCGGCAACTCGAAGCGCACCCTTCCCGAGCGCGTCGACTTCGTGACCAGCCCCGGCTACCTGCGCGGCGGGCGCGAGCGCGAGTCGCTGGGGCTGAAGGGGGGACCCGAGCTGGTGATCACCGACATGGGGGTCTATCGCTTCGACCCCGAGACGCGCGAGATGGTCCTGGTCTCGATGCATCCAGGCGTCACGGTCCAGAAGATCAAAGAGAACATCGGCTGGGACGTCAAGGTGGCGCGCGAACTCACCGAGACGCCTCCGCCCACTCCCGAGGAGATCCGGATCATCCGCGACGAGCTGGACCCGCAGGGGATCTTCCTCAAGTCGAAGGCCGGGTGACGCGATGAAGCACGCCTCCAGGAAGCGCCGGACCGCGAAGCGGGCCCCCGCCAGGCGGGCGTCGTCGCGGAAGCACGGAAAGAGCGCCGCGCGGGCCGGCAAGGCGGCCCGCCGCCGCAAGCCGGCCGCCGGCCGCGCGCCGATCCTGCAGGACTCGGCGCTGGCCAGGGCGACGGGACGGGCCGCGGCCTCCCTCAGGTCGTCGCTCGCCGGAGAGCCCGCCCTGATCGCCGAGGAGGCCCTGAGGGCGGCCGAGCAGATCGAGATGCTCCTCGACGATGATGAGGAGGAGGACCCGGAGCCGCACGAAGAGGAGGAGTACTTCCTGCGCGCCAGGAAAGAAGGCGCCGATCGGCCGCGCTCGCGCCCTTCCCCCGCCATCGTGGCGAGGATCGCGGCCCCGGAGAAGTCCCGCTCGTCCTCGCGCAGCGCGCCCGCCGAAGACGACTCGCCCGAGGGCCCCGGCGCCGCGCCGGCCCCCGCTTCCGCCCCGCATCTGTTCCCGAGGAACCTGAAGGCCGAATACCCGGTCGCGGTGCGGGCCGAGGGGATCTGGATCTACGACGCGGCCGGCCGGAAGTATCTCGACGGCTGCGGCGGCGCGGTCGTCTGCTCGATCGGCCACGGCGTGGCCGAGGTGGCCGAGGTGATGACGAAGCAGGCGAAGCGCCTGGCGTTCGCGCACTCCTCGCAGTTCATCACGAAGGAATCGATCGGCCTGGCCGACCGCGTCGCGGCGCTGGCGCCCGGCGACATGAAGAAGACCGGCCGCGTCTACCTGGTCTCGGGCGGCAGCGAGGCGGTCGAGACCGCCCTGAAACTGGCGCGCCAGTACCACATCGAGACCGGCAACCCCGGCAAGTCGAAGATCATCGCCCGATGGCAGTCGTACCACGGCAGCACCATGGGGGCCCTGTCGATCACCGGCAACGTGGCGCGCCGCGCTCTGTACACCCCCATGTTCGCGCCGATGCCGCACATCCCCCCGTGCTACTGCTACCGCTGCCCCTACGGCCTGAAGTACCCGTCCTGCGACGTCGCCTGCATCGAGGACCTCGAGGCCGCCATCCACCAGGAGGGGCCCGACTCCGTCGCCGCCTTCATCGCCGAGCCGGTCGTCGGCGCCACGCTCGGCGCCGTCGCCGCCGTGGACGGCTACTGGAAGCGGGCGCGAGAGATCTGCACCAGGCACAACGTCCTTCTGATCGCCGACGAGGTGATGACCGGCGTCGGCCGCACCGGCAGGAACTTCGCCGTCGATCACTGGGGCGTCGTCCCCGACCTGATCGTCGTCGGCAAGGGCCTGTCGGGCGGCTACGCGCCCCTGGGCGCCGTCATCGCCCGCGGCTTCGTCGCCGACGCCATCGCGTCCGGGCGCGGCTACTTCGAGCACGGCTTCACCTACAGCGCCAACCCCCTGTCGGCCGCCATCGGCAGCGCCGTCCTCGACTACGTGCAGCGGCACCGCCTGATCGCCCGCGCCGCGCGCCTCGGCAAGACGCTGGGCGACAAGCTCGGCGCCCTCCGCCGCCATCCTTCGGTCGGCGACGTGCGCGGCCTCGGCATGATGTGGGGGATCGAGCTCGTGAAGGATCGCAAGACCCGCGAGCCCTATCCGGCCCGCCTCAAGGTGTCGCGCCGCCTGTACGAGGCGTGCCTCGAGGAGGGCCTGCTGATCTACGCGGGCTCCGGCACCCGCGAGGGCCAGGACGGCGACCACTTCATCATCGCCCCCCCGTTCACCATCACCCCCGCCGAGATGGACGACCTCGTCGCCCGCCTCGCCCGCGGCCTCACGCGCATGGAGAAGTCGCTGCGCTGACGGCGCGGCTCCTAGTGCCCGGGCGATCCGCCTTCCACGGGCTGCAGGGCCACGGTCGTTCGATCGATCTCGACAATCTTGTCGAACATGGCCCGGATCCCGGCGCCCTGGTCCGGGGGCCAGTGGTTGCGCGGCACGGTGTAGCGGCGCTCGCAGCGGACGGCCCCATCGGCCTGCGACGAGCAGGCGAAGGTCAGCGTGCCGATGGCGGATTTCGCCGTGGCCGGTGCCGGCAGCGCCGCGCCCTTCATGCCCGCCGGCGGCACGACCGTCACGGTCTGCCGGTCGTTCCAGTCGACGTCGGCGTAGAAGGGGTACAGGCGCTCCCGCTTCGAAATCGGGTTCACCTCCCGGCAATCGAGGACGCAGGCGCGCACGAGCATCAGCTCGTCGGCCCGCATCACCAGGTCGGACGCCTCGATCTGCATCTTGATTCGCAGCGGCTTGTCGATCGTGTCCAGGTTCTCGATCAGGTGGGACCGCAGCGCCGCCCCGGGCCGGGCGCCCCTCAGCCACTCCTCCAGATAGGAGGCGCGTGCCGACTCCGCCGCGGGCACGAGCTCCTGCCGCATCTCGATGGCGTCTTCGCCCTCGTACTCGGCGACGACCTCGAGGTCGGCCTTGCCGTCGACTCTCGGCTTCACGGTGACGTCGTAGCGTGTCGCGCTGACCTCATCCTTGCGGGGCAGGTTGATGAGCGCCGACCCTGTCTCCGTGATGTAGAGCGCCCCGGCCCCGGAATCCTGCCACGGCATGAACCCGAAGGGTGCGTAAGTCACCGTCGGATCCAGCCAGAGGGCCGAGCCGTCGGGCTGCGGCACGGCGACGATGACGTGGCTGAACTGTGACAGGCTCGGATAGGCCGAGATGAGCATGCCCTTCTGCTTGCCGACCACCAGCGCGAGATTGGCCTGCACTTTCATCGATCTCAAGGCGGCGAGAAGGAGAATGGCCTTGTCCTCGTTGTCGGCCGACTTCCCCTTGAGCATGGTGGCGATCGGCGACACGTTCCCGTACAGCTCATCGTAGGGAATGTACCGGAAATCCTCCTGGATGTGCCGGAACACCGCCTTGATCCTGTCGTTCGGGTCGGAGACGCCGTTCGTCCACGAGGCGACCACCTGCTTCACCGCCACCTCGTCGAGCCTGTACGATTTCTGATAGTAGAACCTGATGTACCTCGCCACCGAGTCCCAGTCGGTGAACAGGTCCTTGCGCCGTCCCAGCGCCTCCCATTCGACGAAGTTCCAGGACGTGAGGACCATCTCCATCCTGGGGCTGACGTCGGACGCGGGCGGCATCATCAGCTCTTCCGTGTAGGCCGGCACGTTTTTCATTTCGAGGGTGATCCGTTTCCCCTCGACCTTTCCTTCCTTCCAGGGGGCGGTGTCGGGCTCCGGGTTCGGGCACCTGTTGCACAGCAGCCGGTAGCTGGCGTCCTTCGGCAGGCCCTGCGTCATGCGCGACAGGAGCGTGAACTCGGGGCCCGCGAAGTACCACGGCTCGATGTACACCAGGCCGAAGAGCCCCGCCCGGTGGCGACGGAAGCGGTATTCGAGGATGGTGCCCGGCTCGACCGCCGGAAAAGTGAAGACCTGCTCGGTGATCTTGTAGCCGCGCCCCTTCTCGACCAGCTTCTCGAAGATCTGGTCCGCCGCCACGGGCACGATCGTCCCGTCCGGCTTGATGCTGCGCGCCTCGATGCCTTCGACGCGCGAGTACTTGTGCGAGGGGATGTGGACCTCCGCATGGCGCTTCCCGCGTTCGTTCAGCACCTTCATGCGCCAGTGGTAGTCGAGGACGTTCACGTAGTACCCCTTCTCGATGATGATCTTCCCGTCCCGCGTGCGGCGCAGGATGACCCCATCGGCATCCGGATCCTGCGGGATCGACTTCAGGGCCCGTTCCTGCTCGGTGATCTCCGGCCAGGCGGCGGCGTCATCCTTCTCGGCTGCGCTGCCCGGGACGATCAGGGTCGCCGCCAGGATGATCGGAGCCCCGCAGAGCAGCGCGCCGGCGATTCGACGACCGGCTTCATGTCGCTTCATGTCTCCCTCCTCGCATCGACGTCTCATCGCCCGACCCCGTCCCCTTCCGATTGCTGGAACGCCACGGTGGTCCGATCCGCCTCGACGATCTTGTCGAACATGGCTCGAATGTTGGCCTGCTCGCTCGCGGGCCATCGGTTGCGCCGGACGACGAAGACTCGCGAGCACTCGAAGGACTCATCTCCCTGCGGCATGCACGTGAGGACCAGGTTCCCTATCACGGACCTGGTGCTGAAGGCCGGGGCCTCCTCCCCCTCAGCCACCTTCATCGCTCCCGGCGCCTTGATGAGGACCGTCTCTTCCCTGTTCCAGCCCCGATCGACGTAGAACGGGTGCTGCCGGGGGCCCCGGGAGATCGGATTGGAATCGGTGCAGGTCATGACGCAGCCGCGCACGAAAACGGCCTCGCCGGCGTTCGTGACCAGTCCCGGGACTTCGAGGCCCAGCCTGAGGACCAGCGGCTTGTCCACCTCAGCGAGGTTCTCGAGGACGAACGTGCGCAGCGCGGCGCCGTCCCTGATTCCGGCCACCCACGCCTCGAGGTATTCCTTTCGGGCCGAGTCGGCGGCGGGAACCAGCTTGTCGCGCAGATCGACGGCGTCCTCGCCCGTGAACTCGGCCTCCACCTCGACGACCGCCATTCCGTCGGGGCGCGGCGTCACGGTGCTCCTGTACCGGCTGGTCGACAGCTCGGTCTTCGTCGGCAGCGTGATCAGCTCGCCCGTGACGATCTTGTTCCTGGGATCCTTGATCAGAAGCGCCTCGGCGCCCGAGTCCTGCCACGGCAGGAACCCGAACGGGACGTGGGCCACGTTCGGGTCCAGCCACTGGTAGCCGCCTTCGGGCTGCGGAATTCCGACGATCGTGTGCGTGAACTGGGACAGGCTGTAGAACCTCGGATTCAGGGCGCCGCCGTCCTTTCCCGATACCAGGGCGGCATCGGACTCGATCCCGACGATCTTCAAGGCCGTCATCAGGAGAACGGCCTTGTCCTCGTTGTCGGCCACCTTCCCGTCGAGCATCCACTTGATCGAATGCGTTTGGCCATAGACGTCCCGGTGGGGCGTCATGCGGAAGTCCTGCTGGACGTGCCGGAAGATCGCCTTGACCCTGTTCTGCGGATCGGCGATCCCCCGCACCCATTCTTCGACCACCGGCTTGAGATCGGACTGCCCCGCCTTCAGGGCCTCGTCGTAGTACGAGTGGGCGTACAGCGCCACGGAAGCCCAATCGATGAAGAATCGATCCTGGCGGCCGAGGGCCCAGAGGACGGAGCCTCTCCATTTCTGGAGGACCATCTCGAGCCGGGGGCTCGCGTCCCGCTCGGGGGGCATGAGAATCTCGTCCTTGAATCCCGGGATGTTCCTCAGCTCCTGCGTGTACATCGTTCCAAATGTATTCCCGGCACGCCAGGACGAGATCGCCGGCGTCTGCCCGACGGGGCACTGGTCGCAGAGAACCGTGTAGCTCATGTCCCCTGGAACCGCCTGCGTCAGGCGCGTATGCAGGGTGAACTCGGGTCCCGCAAAGTAGAACGGGATGAGAAAGATCATCTGGTCGTCGTGGCGGTCGTAGCGGTACTCCAGGATGGCGCCGGGCTCG
>DATNEZ010000145.1:0-2950 GCA_035606645.1 Binatia bacterium | reverse complement strand
GGAAACTCGAGCTGGACCGGGTCGGTCACCGGGACGCCTGCGCGCGACACGTCGAGCCGATCCCCCGCGACCCGCACGATCTGCGGCGCCTCCCCTCCAACGTCCTGCGCGAACGAGCGCCCCCCCGGCCCCAGGTCGAGCCGGTGCGTCTGGAGCGACTCGACCTGGACGTCCGGCTGGCCGCCGTGAATCGTCAGGTGGTACGTGTACTCCACGTTCCGGTGGTTCTTCCACGCCTCGTACGGCCCGTACGCCTCGAGCATCGCGGCGACGACCGCCCCTCCCTGAAGGTCGGCGATCCCCTGGAGTCGCGCCCGCGCCGCGTCCGGCGCCTTCTCCCCGCATCCCGTCAGGACCGAGGCCCCGAGGATCCCAAGGAGCGGAACGAGGATCGCGACCCTGCCTCCGGCCGGCCGCCCTGGCCCCCCCGCCCCGTTCCCTCCCGGCCGCCGGCAGGCGGCGCCTGAGCAGGAGAGCCGTTGGCGCCTCGCGGCGATGAACCGGTAGGCACGGTCCATCAGGAACGGCACCCCGGGGATCGCGTACAGGGCCGCCACCCACGAGAGCCCGTCCAGGACGCGGAACAGCTCCCGCCACCCCTCCGCCCCCTTGTGCAGGGATCCGTCCGGCGCCACGACGTACATCTGCCGGAGCGCGTCCTCGCGATCGATCCCGGGGAATCGGGTGGCGACCACGGGCTCGTGCAGCGACAGCCACTCGACGGCGCCTCGCGGGTCGCGGGCGATCATGCGGTCCCGCCAGCGCGTGCAGAATCCGCAGTCGCCGTCGTACAGGGCGACGTAGCGCCCCGCGGGGACCGCTCTCGCGGGCCCGGTCCCTGCGGGGGCCGCGCTCACGGCGCGCCTTCCCCGGGCGCCGCCGGTTTTTGCGTCGCGGGAGACGTTCCCTGGACCGGGTTCGCTCCGAGCCAGGTCACGGCCCCTTCCGCGTCGATACGGAACATCGAGCGCGGCGTCAGGACCAGGTGCGGCGCGAGCACCGGGTTGCGCACCACGAGCGCCACGTCGGTGGGAGTCGGGAGGTCCCCCTCCTGGTGCGAGTGCATCGTGGGCTGCCCGGCCGGCCGCGGCGTGAGCGGCACGGCGGTGGGCCGGGTGTGCAGCAGGTCGACCGAAGTCACCTGGCGGCCGCTGGTCGCCACGTGGACCACGAAGTCGCGCCCGAAGGTCACGCTTCCGGAGGAGCCTGCGGCAGGCTCCTCCTTGTCCGGCTTGCGCGCGTAAAGATACACGGTGAACGCTCCGTCCTTCTCCCTCACGACCGCGTCCTCGAACGGGCGTGCGGTATCCGGAACCGCCGCGACGGCGGTCTCCGCCTCTCCCAGGGCGCGCGCGTAGGACTGGGCGCTCGCCGCGGCGGGGTGCGGGGGAAGCATCAGGCGCAGATCCCCCACTTCGTGCGCATCCGGGCTGAAGCTGGTCTCCCCCATCAGAAGCAGCCCCTTCTTCGGTCCTGTCGTGGCGGGCTCGAGCGCCAGGTCCCTCAGGAACAGGACGCGCCATCCTTCCCGATCGACGATGGCGAGCGTCCGGTCCGGCGGCTTCGACTGCCCGCTCTGCAGATTGAACCGCTTGAGCCCCCGATCCACGGCGTCGAAATAGAGGGCGATCGTCCGGCCCCGCTCCTGCAGCAGGCGCAGGCTCTCTTCCGACGGGCGATCGTCCTGCGCAAGGGCCGGTCCCGCAGCGGCCGCAAGGCAACAGGCCGCCGTGACGAGCCAGGTCCTCTTTCTCGCGTCCATGCCTTCCAGTGTACACCAGGGCTCCCGCCCGGAAAGTTGCGGCCGGAGCGCGCTTGAAGGACCACCTCCAATCCCGTATCATGGCCGGCCTCATGAGCGGCAACCTGGCGCGCGACCTCAAGGGAATCGTCTCCGGGCAGGTCCTGGACGACCAGGCCTCCCGCGCCGATCGGAGCGGTGATTTCGGCAGGATGATCACGCGCCTGCCCGGGGTGGTGGTCCGCCCGGCCGCCACGGCCGACGTGGCGGCGGTGATCGCCTATGCGCGCCGCAACTCCGTTCCGGTGGCGACGCGCGCCGAGGCGCACACCCAGAGCGGGCAGGCGCTGACGGACGGGGGGATCCTGCTCGACCTGACCTCCCTCGATCGCATCCTGACGATCGATCCCCAGGGGCCATCGGCCGACTGCCAGGCCGGGGTCAAATGGGACACCCTGGTGCGGCAGACGATTCCCCAGGGGCTCGTGCCCCCGGTCCTCACCAACAATCTCGGGGTGACCCTCGGCGGGACGATCTCCGTCGCCGGCCTGGGGGTTGCGTCGTTCCGGCACGGGGCGCAGGGGGACCAGGTCCTCGAGCTCGAAGTGGTGACCGGAGCGGGGGACGTCGTCACCTGCTCCGAAACCTCGAACCGCGAGGTGTTCGACGCCGTGCGCTCCACCCTCGGCCAGTTCGGGGTGATCACCCGGGCCCGGGTCGCCCTGCGCCGCTGCCTGCCTCGGACGCGCACCTACTTTCTGCTGTACGACGACCTCGGCGCCGTCAAGCGGGACGCGCAGCTGGCGATCGAGCAGGACCGGTTCGACTACATCGAATCCACCTGCGTTCCGTGCCCGCAGGGATTTCGCACGGGGCCGATGGGGAAGGAGGCGTTCGCCGCCTGGTTCTTCCCCCTGCACCTGACGATCGAATTCGACCCGGCCAACCCGCCGAACGACGCCCAGGCCCTGCAAGGCCTCAACCCCTACAGGCGCACGCACATCGAGGACCAGGACACGCTCCTGTTCGCCGCCCGCCTGGAGCCCCTCTTCGCCATCTGGAAGAGGATCGGCAACTAGGCCATGGCGCACCCCTGGACGGAGACGATCCTCCCCTGGGGGGCCGCCCAGCCATTCATCTCCCAGGTCCTCGCCAACCTGCCTCCGACGGCTCTCGGAGGGGGGCATGTCCTGCTGTGGCCGTGCCGGG
>DATNEZ010000135.1:0-2481 GCA_035606645.1 Binatia bacterium | reverse complement strand
CGTACCCGATCCTCATCTCCAACAGCGGCGCCGCCCCCGACATGAAGCCGACCTTCGTCGGTTATCTCGGGGTGCTGCTGATGGGGCTGGCGCTCCTGGCCATCGGGCTCTTCTTCTCGGCGCTGACCGACAACCAGATCGTCGCCGCCGTCAGCGCCTTCGGCGCGTTTCTCATGCTGTGGGTCATCGACTGGATGGCCTCGTCGGCCACCGTCACCCTCGGCGCGCTGATGAACAGCCTGACGCTCGGGCTGTGGGAGAAGGCCGGCCTCGGCACCGCCGGGCCGACGCTCGGGGACCTGCTCGGGTCGCTGTCGATCATCGGCCACCTGAACGACTTCCGGAAGGGGCTGCTCGACGCCACTCACGTCATCTTCTACCTGAGCGTCATCTTCATGTCCCTGTTCGTGACGCAGCGCGTCCTCGAGTCGCGCCGCTGGCGCTGAGGGGGAGAGCAGGCGCGTGAGAATCCTGCGGGAGTGGGGGATCGGCCTGGGGGCCCTGGTCGCGGTCATCGGCCTCGTGCTGCAGAGCGTCGCGCCGGAGCGGCGCGTCTGGACCCTGTCGATCACCGGCTTCGGCCTGCTCCTCTTCGTCGCCGGCGTCGTGCTCAACGCGAAGGGGATCGGCGCGGCGCTGCGCGGCCGGCGCGCGCGGGCGGCGTCCGCCAGCGTCGGCTACACGCTGACGGTGCTGGCGGTCGTGGTGCTGGTCAATTTCCTCGCGGCGCGGCACACCTTCTTCCGGAAGGATCTCACCGAGAACCGCGATTTCTCCCTGAGCGAGCAGACCGAGAAGATCCTCGAAGGCCTGCCGCGCGAGGTGAGCCTGACCTCGTTCTCGCGCGAGGGGGACCCGGGGCGCCAGAAGCTCCAGGACCTGCTCGAGGAGTACACGCACCGGTCCCGCAGGCTGACGGTGCGCTACGTCGATCCGGACAAGAACCCGGCGGAGGTGCGGCGCTACAACGTCACCGAGCTGGGAACGCTGGTCATCGAGAGCGGCAAGCAGGAGCAGCGGGTCACCGCCGGCGACGAGGAGTCGATCACCAACGCCATCATCAAGGTGACGACCGACCGGGAGCGCATCGTCTACGGCACCACCGGCCACGGAGAGCACGACCTCAACGACACCGACCGGGGCGGCCTGTCGGCGCTGAAGTCGGCCCTCGAGAAGCAGAACTACGTCGTCAAGCCGCTGACCCTGAACGCGGGCGTGCCGGCCGACGCCTCGGTCGTGATCATCGACGGGCCGGCCAAGCCCTTCCTCGAGGCGGAGACGAAGATGATCTCCGACTGGGTGGAGAAGGGGGGGCGGCTCCTCCTGGCGCAGGATCCGGGGGTCGATCCGGGGTTCGACGCGCTCCTGGCCTCGTTCGGGGCCGCGGTCCGCAAGGACGTGGTCATCGACAAGGTGTCGCAGCTCTTCGGCGGCGACGCGCGCATCCCGATGGTCCCGGCCGACGGCTACGACCGCAGCCATCCGATCACCAAGACGTTCGATTACCAGACGATCTACCCGCTCGCCTCGTCGATCGACGTCAAGGAGCCCTCGCCTCCCGGCGTCACGGCGGTGAAGCTGGCGCGCACCTCCGAGATGTCGTGGGGGGAGGTGAACGAGGAGGAGTTCCGCACCGGGCGCATCCAGCTCGACGACCGTGACACGCGCGGGCCGATCACCCTCGTCGCCGCCTTCGAGAAGAAGGGGAGCGCCGCCGCTCCCGACCCGGCGCCGGCCGCGAACACCGACGCCGCGAAGCCCCCCGCCGCCCCGGGCGCTCGCCTCGTGCTCTTCGGCGACGGCGACTTCGCCAGCAACAACTACTTCAACGCCGGGGGCAACGGCGACCTGGCGCTGAACGCCGTCGCCTGGCTCGTCGAGCAGGGGGAGCTGATGTCGATCCGGCCGAAGTCCGGGTCGCCGCGCATCGCCATCCTCTCCCCGGCGCAGGTCTTCTATTACTTCTGGACCATCGTGGCGATCGCCCCCATCATGATCGCCACCGTCGGCGTCGGCATCTGGTGGCGCCGCAAGCGCCTCTGAGCGGCGGGCGGGCCGCAGGGTCGTGAGAGTCCGTCCGGGTCCCCTCGCCGCCGTCGTCCTGCTCGCCGGTTTCGCCGGCTACGCCTACCTCAAGGACTACCGCGGCGCGGACGAGCGCGCCAAATCCGAAGAGTCGAAGGACAAGGCCTTCCGCTTCGAAAGAGCCGATCTCAAGGCGATCACGCTGACCGGGAAGAACGGCACGCTGCGCCTCGAGAGAAGCGGCGAGGACTGGGCCATCACGCAGCCGATTGCCGTGCCGGCCGACAAGGACGCGGTGGAGGGGGTTCTCTCGTCGCTCGAGATGGCGAAAATCGAGCGCCGGCTCGGTGCGGGGGAAGATCTCAAGACCTACAGCCTGTCGCCGCCCCGGGGGTCGGTCACTCTCGAGACGAAGAGCGGGGCGCTCCAGAGCCTCGCGATCGGCGATCAGGCCCC
>DATNEZ010000123.1:0-5586 GCA_035606645.1 Binatia bacterium | reverse complement strand
CGTACCGCGTCGCCGGCGGCCTGCAGGACAACGGCACGTGGATGGGCCCGTCCGAGACTCTGTTCAAGACGGAGGCGTTCGATCCGGGCGAGGACGCGCTCGCCGACGGCATCATCAACGACGACTGGATGCCGATCTTCGGCGGCGACGGCTTCACGGCGCAGTTCGACCCGACCGACCCGAACCTGGTGTACGCCACCTCGCAGGGGGGCTCGCTGGGCCGCATCCGCCTGGACACGAAGGTCATGAGGCTTCTCGCTCCGTCCCCGCGCGAGGGGGAGGAGCGGCTGCGCTTCAACTGGAACGCCCCGTACTTCGTCTCGCGGCACGACCCGAGCGTGCTCTACATCGGCGGCAACCGGGTGTTCAAGCTGACCGAGCGGGGGGACAGGTACTTCGCCATCAGCCCGGACCTGACGAGAAACGAGCCGGTCCGGACGGCGACCGTCGGCTCGGACGCGGAAACCTACGGCACCGTGGTGTCCCTGGCCGAGTCCCCGCTGGCCAAGGGGATGCTCTGGGCCGGGACCGACGACGGCCGGATCCAGGTGACCAGGAACGACGGCCAGTCCTGGACCGACGTCACGCCGAAAGAGGTCGGCGGCCTCTACGTGTCGCGCATCGCGCCGTCGTCGCACTCCCCCGAAACGGCGTACGCGACCGTGGACGGGCACCGCAGCGACGTCAACCGCACCATCGTGCTTCTGACCGACGACGGCGGCCGCACCTGGCGGAGCATCGCGGGCGACCTGCCGCCGGACGAGCCGGCGGAGGTCGTCATCGAGGCGCTCCTCAACCGGACGACGCTGTACGTCGGAACGGAGTTCGGCCTGTACGTCACGGTCGACCGCGGCCAGCACTGGGTGAGAATGAACGGGTCGTCGCTCCCGGCGGTGCCGGTGGACGACCTGGTCATCCATCCGAGGGAGCGCGACCTGGTCGTCGCGACGCACGGGCGGAGCCTCTTCATCATGGACGACGTCACGCCGCTGGCGCAGCTGACGCAGGAAATCCGCAACCGGCCCCTGGCCGTCTTCCCGCCGCTGCCCGCCCGCCCGCGGCTCTTCGCCAGCCGCGGCTACGGCGGAGGCGCCGCCCCCTTCCGCGCCCCCAACCCGCCGATGGGGGCCGCCATCACCTACTGGCTGCGCGACGGGAATCCCGACGGCGTCAAGGTCGCCGTCACCGATCCGGCCGGCGCGATGATCCGCGACCTCTCCTCGTCGGGGCGCCCCGGCCTCAACCGGGTGGTGTGGGACCTGCAGGCGGGGGTCAAGCACCGGATCCCCACCGTCGACGCGCAGCAGATGGACCAGACGCAGTTCGTCCCGGAAGGGGAATACAAGATCACGCTCACCCTTCCCGCGGCCGCGCCGGGGGGCAGGCCGGAGAAGGCCGAGACGACGGTCAAGGTGCTGAAGGCTCCGAACGCGCCCTGATCCCGGTCAGCGGACCCCGTGGCGCAGACGCTCGGAGGCCGCCCGGCTGGCCACGATCTCGCTGCCGTCGCGCAGCACGATCATCAGCCGGCGATCGTCGTAAGGGCGCAGGTGATCGATCGCATCGAGGTTGACGATGTGCGAGCGATGCACCTGCGCGAAGCGCTCCGGATCGAGGCGCTGCGCCAGCTCCTTCAGGCTGAGGTGCAGCAGGAACGTCCCGGCCGGCGTGTGGACCTCGGCGTAGTCCCCCTGCGCCTCGATGCGCTTGATCTCGCGCGCCAGGATCGGCACGATCCGATCGCCTCGCCGCGCGAACAGGCGCGCCAGCGGCCCCGAGGCGAAGGCGGCCCTCGCCCGCTCGGACGCCGGGACGCCGGAGGCGGCCAGTCGCTGGTGCAGCCGGTCCAGCGTCTTCAGGAAGCGCTCCCGGCCGAACGGCTTCACCAGGTAGTCGAGCGCGCCGATCTCGAAGGCGGCCAGCGCGTACTGGTCGTAGGCGGTGGTGAACACGACCTCCGGCGCGTGCCCGACCGATTCGAGGACCCGCAGGCCCGTCATCTCCGGCAGCTGCACGTCCAGGAAGACCAGGTCCGGCTTGAGGCGATCGATCATCTCGACCGCGGTGCGGCCGTCGGCGGCCTCCCCCATGATCTCGATCCAGTCGATGCCGTCGAGGTACTCGCGCAGGCTCCGGCGGGCCACCGGCTCGTCCTCGACGACGACGGCGGACACCTTCCTGGCGCTCATGCCGGCGACTCCCCGGGACCGGCGAGGGGCAGGGTCACGGCGGCGCGGAAGCCGCCGAGCGACGAGGGCCCGGTCTCCAGGCTCGCGGCGCCGCCGTACAGGGCCTGGAGCCTCTCGCGGATGAGCCGCAGCCCGAGGCCCGATCCCCGGTGGAGCGCGTCGCCGCGGTCGGCCGCTCCGCCGGGATCGGGAGCGCCAGCGCCTCCGGCCGCCGCCCCCGCGCCGTCGTCCTCGACCGCCAGCACGAGCCTCCCCCCCGCGCGCCTCGCCGAGACCAGGAGACGGCCCCCGCCGGCCCGCGGCGCGATCGCGTGGCGCACGGCGTTCTCGACCAGCGGCTGCAGGGAGAACGCCGGGACGATGGCGTCGAGCAGGCCCTCCTCGACGTCGAGGCGCGACTGCAGGCGCTCGCCGAGCCGCAGGCGCTCGAGCGACAGGTACCGATCCACGAACTCCCACTCCTCTCGCAGGCGCACCTCGTCCAGCCCCTGCGATTGCACGCGCATCCCGTAGCGCAGGACGTCCCCCAGGCGCTCCAGGGCGGACTCCGCCGAGGCCGGATCGCGCGCCACCAGGCCCATCAGGGTGTGCAGCAGGTTGAAGATGAAGTGCGGGTTGAGCCGCGCCCGCAGCGCGGCCAGCTGCGCCTCGGCGCGCAGCACCTCGGCCCGCGCCGCGCGGCGCGCCTGCTCGACCGCGCTCCCGATGCCGCAGACGGTGGCGTAGACGAACAGCGAGCCCAGCCCCTTCCAGGCGAACATCTCGAGCCCGGGCGGCGCGCTCCACGCGCCGGTCGTCAGGCGGCGCTCGCAGACGAACTCGATCATGAAGGCGGCCGCCGACAGGACGAAGAACGCGCCGGCCCCCAGCGCGTGGCGCACGAAGAACCGCCAGCGCGCCGTGCTTCCCCAGGGGGCGCGGCGCGTGTACGCCAGGATGAGCGGCGCCAGCAGGCAATCGGGCAGCACGCCGAGGAGCGCCGAGCGCGCCGCCACCCCGAAGGAGAGCTTCGAGGTGAGGAGGACGGCCGCGAGGTAGACGGCCCAGTAGGCGAAGAACGCCGCGGCCCACACGCCGAGCGCCGCCCACCGTCCGCCCGGACGCGTGGCGGCCGGTCTCTCCGGGCCCGATTCCTCGACCGGTTCGCGCATGGCGGCATTATGTCCCAGACCCCGGCCGAGGGGTCGCCGTCCGCCGGCCGGGGCGGCCGTTCGCCGTCCCTGTCCGCCCGCCCGCCGAAGCGGCGGCACGCCGCGCGGAACCGACCCGTACATTCGGGGTCGGCGGGGCGGGCTCCCGGTGCCCGGGAGCGCCCGCGCCCGTCGCAAAAGGAGGTGCCCATGTCTCGAACCATCACCTGCACGATCCTCGGACTCCTGGCGCTTTTCGGAACCTCCGGCGCCGCTCCGGCCCCGGCGACGACGGTGAGCATCGACGACTTCGAGGACCGCGACCTCGTCGCCGGCAGGTCGTCCGCCTGGATTCCCCTCGGGGACGATCTGCTCGGCGGCACCACGACCCTCGACCTCAAGCCGATCCGGGGGGGCGCGCACGGATCCCGCGGGGCGCTGCGCCTGGACGGCACGATCGGCTCCGGCCCCGGCGTCTTCGGCGGGGCCTGGACGGCGGTCGCCGACGGCGGCCGGGCGGCGGACCTGGGGCGGCTCACCGGGCTGCGCCTGAGCCTGCGCGGCCAGGGGGACGTGCTGATCGGCGTCCGCTCCGGCCCGACGGCGAAGCAGGTGAACTACATGATGAAGGTGACCGCGACGCCCGCCTGGAGCACCCTCGAGATCCCGTTCTCGCGGCTGCAGCCGCAGGGGAAGGGGCTCGAGAACGAGGCCTGGAATTCCCGCGAGGCGCGCTGGCTCGGCGTGCAGACCGTCCCGGGGGTCTCCGGGCCGTTCTCCATCGAGATCGATGACGTGGCCTGGGTCGCCGGGGACGGCCCGGCGGCCGCCCCGGCGGCCGCGGCCAACGAGCCGGCCTCGTCGCGCAGTCTGATCCCGGACGACGCGGCGCCGCTGCGCAAGCTCCCATGGCGCGAGCTGGCGCAGGACGTCGCGGCGGACGGCCGCCCCGGCCTGCCCGACGCGCGCGCCCTGTTCGTCGCGCGCGATCCCTCCCGGCCGCTGGCGTGGTTCCGGGTGGACCTGGAGGAGGCGCCTCCGTCCGACTGGATGGGGGTCAACCTCGCCGTCGACACCGACGGCGATCCGGCCAACGGGACGGCCTGGTGGGGAAAGAACACCGCCTTCCACTTCGACCGCCTGGTGACGGCCTGGCTGTTCCGCGTCGGCGGGGCCTGGTACGGAACGATCGGCATCGCGTCCACCGAGGAGGTGGCGGCGATGAGCCTGACCAACGAGGAGGAGGTCCACTTCGCCATGGATCGGGGCGCGAAGCG
Source organism: Binatia bacterium (assembly GCA_035606645.1). Classification (GTDB taxonomy): domain Bacteria; phylum Acidobacteriota; class Polarisedimenticolia; order Gp22-AA2; family Gp22-AA2; genus Gp22-AA3. Next base: position 990 of record DATNEZ010000123.1, on the reverse strand, counting down.
TGTCTATGTCGGAGTGCCGGCCGCCCTGGTCGAGGCCGGCGGCGCCCGGGCCGTGGCGGCCGTCGGGTCGGCCTTCGTGTTCAGCGACGATCTGCCGAACGAAGGGGGAGCGGCGCTGGGGGACGTGTGATACACATCCCGTTCGATGCCCATGCGCCACATCGAACGTCATCGCTCGGAGCGGATCGGATGGCTTCGGGCCACCGTCCTGGGCGCCAACGACGGGATCGTGTCGACCGCCAGCCTCGTCCTGGGCGTCGCGGGGGCCGGCGCCACGCGCGGCAGCGTCCTGACCGCCGGGGTCGCGGGCCTCGTCGCGGGCGCGATGTCCATGGCGGCGGGCGAATACGTCTCGGTGGGCTCGCAGGCCGACACGGAAGAGGCCGACCTGGCGCGCGAGCGGCGGGAGCTGGCCACCCAGGACGAGTCCGAGCGGGCGGAGCTGGCGGGGATCTACGTCGCGCGGGGCCTCGAGCCAGGCCTCGCGAAGCAGGTCGCGGATCAACTGATGGCCCACGATGCGCTCGGGGCCCACGCGCGGGATGAGCTGGGGATCACCGACCTCCAGCGCGCCCGCCCGGTGCAGGCGGCGCTGGCCTCGGCGGCCTCGTTCGCCGCCGGCGCCGCGATGCCGCTGGCCGCCGCCCTCCTCTCCCCCGCCGGCATCCTCGCGGCGATCGTCACGGGATCGTCCCTCGTCGTCCTGGCGGTCCTGGGAGCCGTCGCGGCGCGCGCCGGAGGGGCCCCGGTGCGGGTGGGCGCCCTTCGCGTCACCGTCTGGGGCGCCTTGGCGATGGCCATCACCTACGGCGTCGGCACGCTGTTCGGCCCGGTCGGGTAGCGCATGGCGATGGAGTGGCTGCGACAGCTGGCCCGCGAGGCGGCCTGGGCCCCCGCGGCGGTGCTGGTGCTGCACCTCGTGGCGGGCGCGATCTTCGGGCATGAGCCGGTCGTCGATCCCGTGATGCACCTTTCGGGCGGGATCGCCGC